>JAYUBK010000113.1:0-19644 GCA_043740835.1 Chloroflexota bacterium | reverse complement strand
GGGAGGAGGTTGAAGTCCTGGAAGATGAAGCCGATCTTCTCGCCGCGCATTGTTGCCCGGTCGCCATCCTTCAGTGTCCCCGTGTCGACGCCGTCGATGACCACGCTCCCGCTGGTGGGCTTCAGCAGGAGTCCCAGAAGATCGAGCATCGTCGTCTTCCCGGAGCCCGAGCGCCCGACGACGGAGACGAACTCCCCGCTCTTGATGCCCAGACTCACGCCGTCCAGAGCCTTCACGACGGTGGAGCCCTGTTTGTAGTGCTTTGTCAGGCCGATGAGTTCGATGGATGCCATTCTTCTGCTCTCCTTTCTTACTGGCTGCGGAGGGCCGCCACGGGGTCGAGCCGGGACGCGCGCAGGGCCGGGATGACGCCGGCGACAGCGCCCAGCCCGACTGCGAATAGCAGCGCGAGGACGACGAGCCGCAGGCTGAGCAGGAAGAGTTCGGATTGGTTCTGGGAAACGAGCAGGCCGTTTATCCCCGTCGTCAGAGCGAAGCCGAGGAGAAGCCCGATGATGCCGCCGATGCTCCCGATGATCGTCGATTCCGCCAGAAACTCCCGCAGGATGTGGCTCGTCCGAGCGCCGACCGCCTTCTTGAGGCCGATCTCGCGGACGCGCTCGGTGACCGCCATGAGCATCGTGTTCACGACCGAAAGACCGCCGATGACCAGGGCCAGGATCGCCGACCCCGTTGTGATGCCTGTCAGCACCACCGATGCCTGCTTGAACGCATTGACAAGTGTCGAAGGCGCGATCGCCCTGACGCCTGTCACCTTGTCGTTGATGTCGTTGGCGAGCTTGTCCAGGTTCACGCCCGGCTTGCCATAGACGTTGATGCCGGTGGCGATCTTGGCAGGCTCGACGTGGCCTTTGAGGGCCGCCGGGAGTGCGTCACCGAACATCTGCTGACCATCCTTGAAGCTGACGAAGGCGAAGGCATCGGGCGCCGTCTGCGTCTTGTCGAGAATGCCGACGACCTTGAACTGATGACCGACGAAATCGGGATTGAACTTCTTCGGGGCCTTTGGCAGCTCCATCGTGTCGCCGACCTTCTTTTTGAACTCGTTGGCTATGTCGGCGCCGAGGGCGACCTCACCGGTCTCGTTGCCGTCGATGGCGCGGCCTGATGAGTAGCCGAATTTGAACGTCGAATACTGCGAGCAGCCGGGTTGCTCGGCGGTGACGGTGTCGCTTACCCCGAATGAGATCGAGACGTCCAGGTCGGTCTTCACATTGACGCCGGTCGCCGCACAGGCCGCGGCCACGCCCTCGAGTTTTTGGATCTCGGCAACCCTGTCGATCGTGAGGATCCCGCCGAAGCCACCGTTGGAGGTGGCGCCGACCGTGACATGATCCTGGAAGTAGCGAACGCCACCGTCGATGAGGTTGTTGGACTTCTCCGCCAGCGAGCCCATGGTTGTCAGCGCGAGAACGCCGATGACGATGCCGAGGATGGTCAGGCCGCTGCGCAGCTTGCGTCGGTTGAGGTTGCTCAGGACTTCGAACATCTGGGATTCGCTTGCGCTCCTTTTGCTAATCGTGGTTCACAGGCAGCGCCCGCGATTTCGGGCTCCGGCCTCGCGCCGCCCTCTGGGAAGCACCGGTCGGGGCCCCCGCATGACATTTGTCCTGACCGAGGTGTTGCGGCTGACCTCCCTGCGCCCGATCGGCTGCGAGAAGCCAGAATACTTGGACCGACACCTGGAGCGGCCCCGCGGCCGCCTCCGATTAAGAGGAGGATTGATTCGATGCCCACTCCAAGCGGGACGAGATCTGCTCCGCCGTCAGCCAACTCTGGAGGACCGCGCACCCTGGAAGACCTAGCCGCCCTCGACGCGTCAGCGCTCACGGAGGTCTATAGAACGGCGAAGACTCCCAAGGTTGCGGATCTCGACGGCAAGCTGCGTGGCCGGATGCTCGCCGTGCCCAGCCTCAAGGGCCGCCCTGTGGTCGAGCTGTTGAAGCACTTCGCGGCCGACGGGCCGATGCCATGGCAGGGCAAGACGTTCAAGTCGCATGGCGACGGGCGCGGGGAAGGCATCAACCGGGTATTCGGAAACCGGGCCAACTGGTATCGCTTCAACACCTTCGTCGGACCTTCGCGCGCGGGCCAATTCGACTCCGTCCACCTGGATTACGACATCGAGGGCAACCCTTTCTTCGTCAGGCCGGTCAAGGACGAGGTGCGCGAGGTCGCCCCCGGCCTCTGGCTCGGTATCGCCTACCTCCACACGGCGGGAAAGGATCGCCTCGGGCTCTTCTTCGGCCTCGGGAGGGCTGAGCGTGGCTGACAAGGTGCTGGCCAACCCAGCCACAGGGGAGAGGATCACGATCCTGACCTCCGCCGCCGAGAGCGGTGGGAAGGTCCTGCGCATCCGTATCGAGGAGCCCGACGAGAAGGGCGCCCCCCGTCACCTCCACCCGCACCAGGAGGAGCACATCTGGGTCATCGAAGGGGCCATCCGGCGTGACCTCCCGGACCATGGCAGTGACGTGCTTGGGGCGGGCGGCGAATGGATTCTTCCGCCCGGCACTCCCCACACCTGGGTGGCCGAGGGCGGCCCGGCGAAAGTCGAGATCGAGTTCCGGCCGGCCCTTCAGACCGAGGCATTTCTCGAGGAGCTGACAAGAATCGCCGAACTCGGCCAGATGGACTCGAAGGGCGTTCCCAACCCGCTTCGCGTCTCTCTTCTGGCGCCCCGCTTCGGGGAGGAGATCGAGATCACCTCCCCGCCCCGCGCGGTCCAGAAAGTGGCCTTTGCGCTGCTGGCCCCGATCGCGCGCCTCGTCTACAGGGAATGACCGGCCTGCACCGCCGACCATTTAGCCGGAGCGATCGCTCAGCTGAGAACGCTCCCGCTATTTGCCGAGGTCGTCGGGAACAGGGATCTCCTCGGTTTCCGCCCCGGCTTCCTTCCAGCCGTCGAAGCCGACCTCCAGGTGAGCCACATTCTCGAAGCCGAGGTCGATGAGCGTCTCCGCCGCCAGAGCCGAGCGCATGCCGCCCGCGCAGTAGAGGATCGTCCGCTTCTTCGGGTCCATGAATTTGCGGTGGTAAGGGGACTCGGAGTCGGCCCAGAACTCGAGCATTCCCCTGGGCGTGCTCCTGGCGCCGGGGATGGCACCCTCCTTCCAGCGCTCGCGGACGTCGCGGATGTCGAGCAGAATGGGAGACCCCGTGGCGAGTTCCTGCCGCAGCTGCTCGACCGAGAGTCCCTCTATTCGGGCTCGGGCCGCGGACACCCTGTCCATGATTCCGCGTCGCCTCAGGGTTCCGCCGCTCTCTTCTGAACTCATGAGCTGAACCATAAGGGGTCGGCGCGCCTCAGTTGAGGATCATGCAGGTGCTGACGGCATGCGCGTAGAGCTTGCCTGCGAGATCGGTGAGCCGGGCCTCGCCCGTAGCCACCCGGCGACCGGCATGGATGACTTTCCCCTCGCAGCGGATCCTTCCTGTCTGCGCCGTGATGGGGCGCACGAAGTTGACCTTCGCCTCGAGGCTCGTATAGGCCTGGCCGGCCGCGAGCTGAGAGTGGACCGCGCAGCCGATCGCCGAATCGCAGAGCGTCATCGCCAGACCTCCGTGGACTACGCCGATGGGGTTGTAGTGGTATTCGGCTGGAGTCACGGTGAAAGCGGCCGCGCCGTCGCCGACCGATTCCCATTCCATTCCGACCAGAAGCGCGAAGGGAGGGGGTGAGAGCTCACCCGCCGCAACCTTCCGGAGGTACTCGATCCCGGGTAACTCGCGGCCGGCAGCAGCCGAGGCCAGAGGGTCCTTCCAGGTGACGGTGCGGGTGCGGGGCCGTTGATTGCTCATGCCTGCCTCTCAATGACTAACTTGCAATGACTAACTTGCTTCACGATAGGAACCATAGGGTAGTGAGTTGCATGATGCAAGCAAATGGCCTTAGAGTGCGCTCCGTGAGGCGCAAGAGTTTCGCGTCGATGGACTGCTCTGTCGCCCGGAGCCTCGACCAGGTCGGGGAGTGGTGGACCCTTCTCGTCATCCGCGACGCGTTCCTGGGCGTTACGAGGTTTGACGAGTTCCGTTCTCGCCTCGGCATCGCCCCCAACGTGCTGAGCGACCGGCTCGAGACATTGGTGGGCACCGGCGTCCTCCGCCGGGATCCCTACAGCAGCCGGCCCGTGCGCCACGAGTACCGGCTCACTGAGAAAGGTCGCGACCTCTTCGGAGTCCTCGTCGCCCTGCGCCAATGGGGTGATCGCTGGTTGGCGCGGGATGAGCCACCGGTTGTCCTCGAACATGTGACGTGCGGACACACGACGACCGCGCTGTTGAGCTGTTCTGAGTGCGGTCGCGAGGTCACCGCGCGCAACGTGCTGGCTCGTGGGCGGCTGCTGCCCGCCCGCCATCGTCGAGCGTCAGCCGCCGACGACGTCGATCCAGGTCAGGCCGGCGGGAAGGGCGACGACCTCGCCCGTGGCGAGCTTGAACACCCACGGATTGGTCCGGTCCGTACCTGACCAGGTCCCCGACATCGTCTGGCCCCGATAGTAGAACTCCGCCCTTCCCCCAGCCTCGGTTTCAAAGTCGCGGGCGTGAGCACCGTCGACGTCCTCGATCTCGTTCGTCACCACCTCGCGCGTGTGCACGACGACCACCATCGCGATGTGGAGGGGTTGGGACATGAGAGCGTCACCCATGAGGTGGTTCTCCTCGGTCTTCGAGTAGGTGCCGCTCGACGGGTCGTACGAGTAGGTCGAATAGTGCTCGGGCACCGACAGCTCGGTGCCCATCGATGCGGCGGGCAGGCGGGGCTCGGCAAGCGACAGGGTGTAAGCGGACGGTTTGCCCCGTTGCTCGGACTGTTGGAGCCCGTCCCCTGTGATGTAGAGGTTCTCGGGCGCCAGCCGGTCCCTGGTGCGGTAGTAGGGAGCATCAAAGTAGACCGGGACCGGGTCGGCGTTGAGGCGCCTGGTGGACGGGATGCTGAGGCCGCTCAGATAAAGCGCGCCGCGGTAGTGGCGGACCAGCTTGAAGCTGATGTAACGCCCGCTCCGGACGGGCCCGACGTTTGCCGGGGCATTGCTGAAAAGGGCCGTGAATCGCGTGATGCCGCCCTCGGTCTGGTACTCGAAGACGACGTCGGCCGACTGAAGGCCGGACTGGTCCCTCGCGCTCGGGACATTGTCGATCTGGACCAGGGCGGGGTACTTGAGCGGGACCGTCTTCTCGTCGTTGACGTAGTGCAGGTTGAGGTCGATGTGGTACCCGCCGGCGGCCGGGTGGCCGGCTTGGTCGCGGCCGTCCATGAGCGCGAGGGAGAACAGCCCCGCCGGGATGCCCGCAGTCGCCAGGCGCGCGCTTTTCGAGCCGGCCAGCCAGTCGAGGCCGGCAGGCTTCTGGTTGATGGTCATGTGCACGGCGGCGGTGTCCATGGCGGCGTTGAAAACCACTGTCAGGCTGCTCCCGATGGCGACATCCGCGCCTTGCGCGAGGGGAGCACCGGCAGCGTTCAGCACGGCGAGGACGCGTGGGAGGATTGTCGTCCGGAAGCGCCAGGAGTGGGCCGGCATGCCGTGGCCTCCGGAGTCCGTGAAGGAGTCGATCGAGACCCGGTAATCGGTGAGGTCGGCCCACGGCAGGGCCGGGGTGAAAGTGCTGTTCTGGGAATCGCTTCCGAGGGCCATCGTTCCGTCGATCGGGGGAAGGATGTGGAAGGCCGTGTTGACGTCGAACAGTTTCACGGGGTGGGAGAATGAGAAGACCAGCCGCTGGTCGAGGGGAACCTCCGCCGATCCGTCTTTCAAGTTGAGTTGAACCGCGGCTTCCTGCTTCGGTTGCGCGACGACATAGGCGGCACCGAGGGCCGTGAGCAGCACGGCGGCGCCAGCCACCAGCGCGTAGACGCGCGGATGCACTCTGGCCGACAGGGAAGTGAGCAGGGACAAGGCCGCGCGCATTATGCCACGGCTACGAAAAGTGAGTGCTACGCCCTGGCCATGAGATCCCGGGCCTGGCTAGCGCGGCCGGCGATCCAATTTATCGCTGTTTGACGCCCCGAGTGCGCGGGCCCCTGGTCAGCCTGCCTTGCGAGCGCACTCCGGGCAGTTGCAGAGCGAGCGCAGGTACCTGAACGTGTAGATGCCTGTTCCGTGGCCGCTTTTGAAGGCGATCTGGAGGGCATAGCGCCCGACGAGGACCAGCGTGTCGATCTCAGTTTCGGTTATGGGCAGCTCCGTCGCCCGATCCAGCTTGCCGACGGTCCCGAACCCCTCGCCGCGGCACTCGGCGCAGGGGCAGGCCCAGCGCAGCGCGGCGGCGGAGTAGCCGGAGACGTGGCCGTCCTCCCAGCTGATGCTGAGCGTCTGGGCCTCGCGTACGAGGTCAACCGAGACGGGAAAGGGGTCGGCCGCGGGGGTGTAGCCCTGGCCTTCGTCCGTGCTCAGCGGATGTTGATGACCGGCAGCTGCCGGAAGGACTGGATCGACGTCCGCGCGGCCACTCGCGAGGCGACTTCGCGGAATGCCCTGGCTCCGGCCGAGTCCGGTCGGGTCACGACGACGGGCGCTCCGTGGTCGGCATCCTCGCGGATGGTCTCCTCGAGGGGGATCGCGCCCAGAAACGGCACGCCGAGCTTCTCTGCCGTCTTGGATCCACTGCCGTGGCTAAAAATGTGCGCCTCATGGCCGCAGTTCTGGCACACATACCAGCTCATGTTCTCGACAAGGCCGAGAGGCGTGACGTTGAGGGTCCGGAACATCTGAAGGGCTTTCACGGCGATGTCGAGAGCTACGTCCTGCGGCGTGCTCACGATCACGACGCCCGTCAAGGGGACGGCCTGGGCCAGCGTCAGTGAGGCGTCGCCGGTACCCGGCGGGAGGTCGATTACGAGGTAGTCGAGCTCGCCCCAGTTGACGTCCGAGAGCATCTGCTGAATCGCCCGGCTGACCATCGGGCCGCGCCAGACCATGGCCTTGTCGGCGCCGGCCAGGAACCCGATCGACATCAGCTTGAGGCCGTGAGCCTCGATCGGCACGAGCTTCTCGTTGACGACGTCGGGCTGAGCGTGCGTTCCGAGCATCGCCGGGATGGAGGGTCCGTAGATGTCGGCGTCGAGCAGGCCGACACGGGCTCCGCTGAGAGCCAGGCCCGCCGCCAGGTTGACGGCGACGGTCGACTTTCCGACCCCACCCTTGCCGGACGCGACCGCGATTGTCTGCCGAATCCCGGGAAGCAGCTCGGCCCCGCCGCCACGTTGGAGAAAGGCCGGCCGCACGTTCGCGGTCATCTTGACGTCGACCGCCGTGACCCCCGCGATCGCTCCAACGTACTGGTTGGCGAGTTGCTTGAACTGGTCCCGCACAGGACACGCCGGCGTCGTCAATTCGAAGGTGAAATTGACCGCCCCGTCCGCCGCGATGACGAGGTCCTTGATCATCCCAAGGCTGACCACGTCTCGGTGCAGATCGGGATCGTTGATCTGCGATAGGGCGGCCAGAACCACTTCTTCAGTCGGAGGAGCGGACATGGCGGAAGCATAGTCGCTTGCCCATGGCCCCCTTGAAATAAGCTTTGGTCCGCCGGATGGACCCCAAGCTCCTCGATTACTACGGGTCGGATGCGGCCGACGTGTACCTGGATCGCGCTCAGAAGACGCTCGCCGCCGCCGGTCTTGACCCCGTCGTCGCGATGGATTTCTTCTCCGATCAGGCCGGCGTGCTGTGTGGCATCAGAGACTGCATCGAGATCCTTCGCGGCGTCCTCGGACCAGGTGACGAAGCCTGGGCCCTCAAGGAGGGCGGCGGGATGGAGCGCCGCGAGGTGGTACTGCGGGTGCGAGGCCGCTATTCGCGATTCGGCCGCATGGAGACGGCGCTGCTGGGCATCCTGGCGTCGAGCTCAGGTTGGGCCACGCGAGCCCGAGAGGTGGTCGAGGCCGCGGGCGGGAAGCGGGTCATTTCGTTCGGGGCCCGCCACGTCCATCCGCTCGTCGGTCCGACGATGGAGTACGCGGCCGTCGTCGGCGGGTGCGTGGGCTGCGCCACTCCTGGCGGAGCCAGGATGGCCGGTCTCACAGCGCCGTCGGGGACGATGCCCCACGCCATGATCCTGATCTTCGGCGACACGGTAGCCGCCGCGCGGGCTTTCGACTCGGAAATGCCGGAGGACGTGTTGCGAATCGTCCTCGTGGACACCTTCAAGGACGAGGCCGAAGAGGCGATCCGGGTCGCCGACGCGCTCGGCGACAGGCTGCGCGGCGTGCGCCTCGACACTCCGCGTGAGCGCGGCCGCGTAACCGTGGACCTCGTCAAGGAGGTGCGCGCCAGGCTCGACCTGGCCGGGCACCCTCGGGTCGGGATCTTCGTCTCGGGCGGGCTCACCGTCGAGCGCATCCGGGAGTTCGTGGCCGCCGGCGCGCCGGTCGATTCCTATGGTGTGGGTATGACGATCTCGGCCGCGGAGCCGATCGGGTTCACCGCCGACATCAAGGAGGTCGATGGGGTTCCGCGCACGAAACGAGGCCGGATCCCCGGTCTCCCCGACAATCCGCGGCTGGAGAAGGTGCTGTGAGCGAGGAACGGGCGAACGCCGTCCTCACTGTGATGATGCCGATCTACAACGAGGAAAGGACTCTGGAGACGATCCTCCGCCATGTCCTCGCGCGGCCCGAGGTCGGGGAGGTGATCGCTGTCGACGATGGTTCCCGGGATCGGAGCTGGGACATCCTCAATGAGATCGCGGCTTCCGACACTCGGGTACGCCCCCTGCGCCAGGAGGTGAACCAGGGCAAGGGCGCGGCGCTGCGGCGCGCAATCGCGGAGATCCGGATGCCCTTCGCGCTCGTGCAGGACGCCGACCTCGAGTACGACCCCAGCGACTACCCGGCTCTACTCGAGCCCCTGCTAGCAGGCCGGGCCGATGCCGTTTACGGTGTCCGCGGCTTCCTCGGCCAGACCGCATACAGCTTCTGGTTCGTGATGGGCAACAAGGGCGTTACCTTCTTCTGCAACCTGCTCTTCGACGTTTATCTCAGTGATCTCGAAACCGGCTACAAGGTGCTCCGAGGTGAGCTCTGGAAGCGACTCAGTACCAGCGGCAACCGCTTTGAGATCGAGCCCGACATCACGGCCCGCGTCATCCGCCTCGGCTACAGGATTCATGAGGTACCGATCCGCTACTACGCTCGCACCCGGGAGGAGGGAAAGAAGCTCACCTGGCGAGACGGAGTCGAGGCTCTGGTGGCTCTTTTCCGCCTGCGAATGAGCTCGGATGTCGATCTCTTCGGGCCCTCGCCGGACCTCGCCTACCACCGGGGCCGGCAGAGCGAGCTGGCCCGTTACCATCCGCTCCAGGACAGCGCCGGCGAGTCCTAGAACGCCGCGTCTCAGGCTTCGCGCGGAAGCTCGAGAGTGAAGGTGCTGCCCCGCCCCGGAGTCGACGCGACCTCGATCTCGCCACCGTGGAGGCGGGCCAGTTCGCGCGAGAGGTAGAGGCCAAGGCCAGTGCCGGGTATCCGGCTGTCGTCGCCGCGAGCGACGCGTCCGAAGGGAGTGAAGAGCCTCGGCATGTCCTCCGCGGCAATTCCGATTCCCGCGTCCGAGACATGGACCATCACCCGCTCGCCGGCCTCGACCCGTGCGCGCACGGGCTGGCCCCCGGGTGAGTACTTGAGGGCGTTGCCCACAAGGTTGCCGACGATGGTGCGAATCCGCTCCGGGTCGACGGTGACTACGACAGGCTTGTCGGGCACGGTGACCTCGACATCACGTTCCTCTCCCAGCGGGCTGGCATCCGCGGCGGCCTGGGCGACAAGTTCGCGCAGGTCGACCGGCTCTTTCTTGAGGAAGAGGCTGGAGTCCTCGATTCGAGCTGCGTCGAGTAGCTGGTCCAGGAGTTGCCGCATCTCGCGCGCCTTCGTGTTGACCAGGGCGAGGGCCTTGGCGGCCTGTGGGTTCACCTCTCCGAGGGCTCCCTCGGCGAGAAGTGAGAGGTAGCCGCTGATGACGGTGAGCGGAGCCCGGAGCTCATGCGAGGCGAGGCGAAGGAACTCGCTCTTGGCTTCATCGAGGGCCGCGACGGCGTCCGTTTGCTGGCGCTGGCGGTTGAGGAGCTGGGCGTTGCCGATTGCGAGGCCGGCCGTGTAGGCGATGACCTCCAGCAGGTGGAGCTCACCGACGGTGAACGCGGACCGGTCGCGGAGCGTCGCCACCAGCAGGCCGTGGATGTGGTCGCCGGCCCGCACCGGAGCGAGGGCGCCGCCGGACCATCCGCCCTGGCGCGCAAGCTCCTGCAACTCCGGCGAGAGGTCTTGCTGGGTCACCGTCGCGACCCGACCGGACTCGATTGCCGTCACGGCAGCGCGGTTCCACTCCAATGGGTAGTCGGAGTGGCGGTAGGTGGGGCCTCGGCCATCGAGGTCGTCCACGATTCGAAGCCGGTTTCCCTCCAGCTGATGGAAAGCGGCCCGCGCCGTGCCCCCGGCGCCGCCGCGGGCGATGAGCATCGCCGTGGCCCTGACCGCGTCCCCGATGATCGTGTCGAGGTCGAGGTTCGCGAGCAGGGTTTGGGTCGTCTTGAGAAGAAAGTGCAGTTCGGCGACCTCCTGCGTCGCCTCCCTCGACCTCCTGGCGACGAGGATGTTGCGGGCCCCCGTGTAGGCCACGAAGGCGATCACGGGGATCCCGGTCGCCTGCGCGAGGGCGGTGACCGGGGCGAGCTCACCAAGCAAGCTGGCCAGCAGGCGGAGGCCGACGGCGACGATTGTCAGGGCGACGGTCGTCCGCCCGGCCAGTGTCCAGGCCGTGACAAGCACGACCACGTAGCTGAGCGAGCCGATCGTGATCGCCGCCGGCGAGAGGACGTCGGCGAGGAAGACGGCCAGGTACGCAAGAATCGCGAAGGCGGTGAGGACGATGCCACGCCGGGTGCCGGCCAGGCCCTGTGGTTCCAGACCCCTGGCGAGGGACCTCGTCAGCCGGAGAAGTGCGCCGGAGCCGGCGTGAGGGTAGTCTCCGCCAATCGCGTTTGGTGCTACCCAGGTGCGTGCATTAGTCCCGCTTCGTCCTGTCCGATCCGCGCCCATCGTTGAATAGAACCGCTCGCAGGCCCCGGATGGTCATTTCCCCGGTTGCGCCGCCGCCCCGCCGACATTGCTGACAACGATTTTCTCGACCTCAAGTGCCGCCACCGGCGGAGGGCGTGCCGGTTCGGTCGCGGTGCTTACGGCAACTCGATTCGCTCGAGGTTCGCCCTGCCGCCGTCCAGGGTGAGAACGCCCACTGATCGCTCCCGGCTGAACCCGGCCGCCGTGGGCGTCGACACGTTGATGAAACGCGTCCGTCCGACGACCTCGTCCCGCCAGCGGTGGGTGTGGCCATGGATACAGATGTCCAGCTTTCGCGCCCAGTCCTCGTCAGGGCGGGGCGGACGATGGACCATGCCGATGGCAAGTCCCTCGAGTTCGCGCACCACTCGTTCGGGATAGGCGCGGTCGTCCGGCGCGTTGCCGTTGACGACCACAAGTGGCTTGCCAAAAGCCGCGAGGCCGGTCAGGACGGCCGGATTCTGCCAGTCGCCCGCATGCCAGATCTCGTGGACGCTCTCGAAAAAGCGCCCCACCGTTTCCAGCAGCTCATCCACGCGGTAGTTTCCCTGTGTGTCACCGATGACCCCCAGCCGCAACATCGCCGCAGAGCTTAGGCGGCTCCAGGACCAGAACCGGCGCTGCACGATCTGCGCCGACGAGCAGCTGATCCCAGAGGCCAACCCGACCTTTGAGGGCAGCGCCCGGGCCTCCCTGATGCTCATCGGCCAGGCCCCAGGACCCGTTGAGCGAGAGTCCCGGCGGCCCTTCAGCGGCCGCGCCGGGGGCGAGCTTTCCCGCTGGATGCTCAGGGCAGGGTTCGAGTCCGAGGAGGAATTCCGGACGACGGTCTACATAGCGTCGATGGCCCGCTGCTTTCCGGGTCGCAACCCCCGCGGGGCGGGCGACCTCAGGCCGCCTGCTCGATCGGTCGCCAATTGTTCGCGTTGGCTTGAGGCTGAGCTTGAACTTCTGCAGCCCGCCGCGATCATCGCGGTGGGGCAGATGGCAATTTCTCGCTTTCTCGGAGCCGGTCCTCTCGAAGAGCGGGTCGGCCATTCGTTCCCCGGCCACCCACCCGTGATCCCGCTGCCACACCCCTCGGGACAGAGCCGCTGGCTCAACGAACCGGCCAACCGTGAGCGCCTTGCGGCGGCGCTGGAGATAATCTCGGCCGTGAGAGAGGAATGTCGCAAGAAGAGCTACTGAAGCGCGCCCTACAACTGACTCTGCGCCACCCGATCCTCTGGCTCCTCACCCTCTTGGCCGGCGAGGGAGCGGGCGGGGGCTCGTTTTCGTCGTCCGGAGGTGGGTCCTTTCGGTTTCAGCAGCCGGTGGGCACCAATCCGGCCCCAAGGCAACTCGCAGCCATCGTTGAATGGCTGGTCGCGAACTGGCCTCTTCTCATCGTGGTGGCCGCCGCGGCCTTGGTCCTCACGATCGTCATCTCCTGCCTGGCTGCCGGGGCTCTCTACCGCGCGCAGGTCGCCCTCGACTCCGGCGCCGCTTTCGGACCCGGCGACGCCTGGGCGGCGGCCCGAAACTCGTTCTGGCGCCTGCTGGGGCTACGTGTCATCAGCGTAGTGGCGCTGGGTTCGCCCTACCTGCTCCTCGCCGGCCTGACGCTGTTCATGTACACGGCGGGCGGTCCGTCGGCCCTCGGACTTGCATTGCTGATCGATTTCTCGTTCCTTGTCTTCCTCGGGATTCTCGCGCTGCTGGCCTGGCCGGTCCTGACGCTGACGACGCGCTCGGTGGTGCTCGAAGGCCATCGCCCCGTGGCTGCTCTGCGCGCCACCGTCGGACTTGTCGGCAGGCGCCCCGGTCGCGTGGGCCTCACGGTGGCCATCGCGATCGGTCTCGGGATCGCCGCTGGAGTGGGGTTCAGCCTGGTGGACACCATCGTCACTCTGCCTTTCGCGTCGACGCTGTTCGATGCCGGGAGGTCATTGGACCTCGAACGGATCTGGGCTGCGGCTCTCCCACTCCTCGCTGTGCTGGTGCCGATCTCGCTGCTCCTCGGGGCCGTTGCCGGCTCCTTCTACTCCGCGTACTGGACCCTGAGCTTCAGGAGCTTCGATACGGATCCCGTTCCTGCTCGCCCGGCCTGGACGTCCTAGCGGTTGCCGTACTTCTTCGTGAGCGAGCGCAAAGGGGATGAGGTGTTCATCGTCGGGGAGGACGCCAGGCACCTCGCGGGCCCGCTCCGGGCTCGGGCCGGAGAGCTCATACGGGTCGTTGAGGCCGACGGGCACCTGCTGGGCGTCCGGCTGTCGTCAGTGTCTTCGAGAGCGGTTGTCGGGACGGTGGAATGGACGCGCGATCACGCGCCCGAGCCACGGTCGCGTGTGTTGCTGGCCATGGCGATGCTGCCGGCAGCCGGCCTTGAGCAAGTGCTCTCGCGCGGCACTGAGCTTGGTGTGGCGGGATTCGTACTGGTCCAGGCCGAGCGCAGCATTGCACGCGGCGACAAGGCCGCGCGCTGGGCGACGATCTGCAGGGAAGCCGCGATGCTTGCCGGCCGTCTCTCGGTCCCCGAGGTGCGCGGTCCGGTTTCTCTCCGCGAGGCGCTTGCGTCCGGACCGGCACTGCTGCTAAGTCGGGATGCGCCCCGCCGCCTGGCGGAGATCGCCTCGGGTGCGCCCGCTGGCAACAGCCCGAGAATCACCCTCGCCATCGGTCCCGAGGGCGGCTGGTCTCCAGTCGAGGTGGAACTCGCCGGCGAGGAGGTCGCGAGTCTCGGACCCCGCAACCTCAGGGCCGACACCGCCGCCCTTGCCGCAACCGCGGTCTGGCTCGCGGGCCGGGGTGATCTCTGAAGGCCGCGAGAAGCAGGATCTTCGCTTGAGTGTTGGGCCTGGTGGAGGTCGTCCTCCCGTTCCGATCGGCGAGTTCACGAAGGGGTTATACGCCCAGGATCCTGCCCAAAACCTCGCTCTTTGCCGCCGCGGCCGCGCCCATCGACTCCACGATGCGGCCCTTTTCCATGAACGCCGCGCGGTCGGCGACACGCAGCGCCATCTTGTGGTTCTGCTCGGCGAGGAGGATACCGACGCCAGTCCTTTTGAGCTCGCCGATGAGCCTGCCGATGGCCTGCACCACGACCGGAGCCAGTCCCTCGGTCGGCTCGTCCATCAGGATCACCAGGGGGTTGCTCATGAGAGCTCGCCCAACCGCGAGCATCTGCCTCTCGCCACCTGAAAGGCCGCCGGCCATGTTGTCCTTCAACTGGTCGAGCTTGGGAAAGATCTCATTGACACGGGACCGTGTCCAGCCCTTGCCGTTGGCGCGACTCGGATTTGCGGCCAGGTCGAGGTTCTCGGCGACGGTGAGGTTCGGGAAGCAGCGGGCGCCTGATGGAACGTAGGCGATGCCCGCTCGAGAACGGCGGTGGGCCGGCCAGCGGCTCACGTCCTGGCCGCCGACGCTGATCTTCCCTGAAGCGCCGGGCAGGAGCCCGATGATGCCCATGATCGTGGTGGTCTTGCCGGCGCCGTTGCGCCCGAGAAGGGTTACGACCTCGTCACTGCCGACCTTGAGGTCGAGGTCGAAGATCACGTGAGCGCGGCCGTAGCGGACGTTCATTCCGCTTATCTCGAGCACCCTCTCAGGCGCTCTCTTCGAGCTCGCCGAGGTACACCTTTTGGACCTCGGGATTTGAGCGCACCTCGTCGGGCGTGCCTTCGACGAGAACGCGGCCCTGGTGCATCACGGTGACCGTGCGCGCGGTCGCGAAGACAACCGACATGTCGTGCTCGCAGAAAAGGAGGGTAAGGCCCTTTTCGGTCGCGACGCGTCGCACCAGCTCCATCGCCTTTTGGGTCTCGAAGGCGGACATCCCGGCGGTCGGCTCGTCGAGCAATACGAGGCGTGAGCCGAGCGCGAGAGAGATGGCCAACTCGATGGCGCGCTGGTCCCCATGGGAGAGCTGCCCGGCGGCGAGGTGATGGAACTTGCCGAGGCCGACCGCCTCGAGAAGCTGCATGGCCTCGTCGCGGAACATCCGCTCCGCGATTCCCCATGGTCGGACTGTGAGTCCTCGGTGGGCGAGCATCGCGTACTGCAGGTTTTGCAGGACTGTCAGCTTTGGAAAGATCATCGTGATCTGGAACGCGCGCCCGATGCCTTCCTTGGCGATGCGATGCGGAGGCTTTCCGGTGATGTCCTTGTCGCCGAAAGTGATCGTGCCGCCTGTCGGCTTGAGGCGTCCGGTGATCAAGTTGAACAGTGTCGACTTGCCCGCGCCGTTAGGACCGATGATGGCGTGCCTGTCGCCGGCGTGGACCGTGATGCTCACATTCTGGACGGCCCGCAGCCCTCCGAATGACTTGATGAGGCCACTTATGACAAGTAGCGGCTCGCCCTTCTTGAGGGAGGTGGTGTCGGCGTGAACCGCCTCGACCGCACCGATGCGCCTGACGTCTGCCGCCTCCATCGATTCGCCCGTGCTCTCGAGGGAGTCGGGTGTGGGCGCCAGGTCGCCGCGAAAGCGGTTTCGGATTGACGTGAAGAGTGCCGGAAGGGACGAGAAGCCACCCGGCACGATGAGCACGACTGCGAGCACGATCGCGCCCAGCAGGATGTCGAAGGAATCGAGGTATTTGTGCAGGGAGCTGTTGAGCTGCGTGTACACGAAGGCTCCGAGCGCCGGGCCAAGGAATGAGCCGGTGCCGCCCAGGAGCGCGACCACCACCGGCTGTGCATTCTCGGTCCAGTACAGCATCTCCGGCTGGGCATACTGCTGGTAGACGGCGAAGAGGCCGCCCGCCACCGAAGCGAAGACCGACGCGATGGTGAACACCGCGAGCTCATAGGCGGTGACGTTCAGCCCGACCGAGCGGGCGCGCTCCCGGTTCTCGCGAATCGCCGCCAAGGCGGCGCCGAACGGTGATCGGGTGAGAATGAACATGAGCACCACGCACAGTCCGACGACGGCAGCGATGAAGTAGTAGAGAGGCGCGTAGTCCGAGAGCTGATCGGGTAGTGGCAGGCCATGAATCCCGTTGTCGCCGCCCGTGACGTCATACCAGGAGAAGGCGATCGAGAAGAGCACCTGCGAGATGGCGAGCGTGAGCAGCGAGAAATAGAGGCGCACCGCTCGCATCGCGATCAGGCCGGTGAGGAACCCGACGATGGCGCCCGTGAGCGGGGTGAAGAGGAGCCCTTCAACGATGGGAATGTGGTAGCGCTGGTACAACAGGCCCACCGTGTAGGCGCCGACTCCGAAGTACGCGGCATGGGCGAAGGAGACCATGCCCGTGTAGCCGAGCATCAGGTTGTAAGAGATCGCCCAAAGGGCGAGGACGAGCGCTGACGTGGCCAGGTAGATCTCGAACTTGGCGCTCACGGTGCCGTCCGTGATGAGCGCCTCGTGCAGTCCCGCCAGTTGGGGGATCGCGGCCACGATGAGCAGGAAGACGATAGCGACGGCCCACCGGAAGCGAGCGTCTCGGTTCCGCCAGATCCCCCGAATCAACTCTCGGGTTTTCCGAAAAGACCCCAGGGCCGGACGATGAGGACGCCGGCCATGATGATGAATACGAAGGCGAGGGCGAATCCGTTCGTGTACTTGTTGTTGAGCCCGAACGAGATCACCTCACCCACGACGAGCGAGCCCACCAGCGAGCCCATGATGCTGCCGAGCCCGCCGATGACGCTGATCGCGAAGGCGAGCACCAGGACGTCGGTGTCGATACTCGAGTTGATGGCCTGGCTCGGGGCCACGATGACGCCGCCCAGTGCGGCCAGCGCCGCTCCGATGGCGAAAACCGTTGTGAAGAGGCGGGCCACGTTCACACCCGATGCGCTGAGCAACTCGGGGTCTGAGACTGCGGCGCGGATGTTGCGACCGAGGGCCGTTCGGTAGAGCAAGGTGTAAACCCCGGCGGCGATGACTGCGGCCGCAAAAATCATGAAGAACGAGTACACGGAATACTGGTAGCCACCTAGGTTCAGCGATACACGAAGGAGGTCGGGTGCGGGCGTACTCCGGTAGCTCGCGCCGAAGATGTGTCGGATCACGCCCGCGACGATGAGCGTGACGGCATACGTTCCGAGCAACTGGACGAGGTGTTCGGCGCGGTATACGCGCCGCAGGACAACCACCTCGATCACGGCTCCGACGGCCCCGGTGACGAGAATCGCCGCCACCATTCCAACCCAGAAGCCGTAGGCGGACCCGAGCTGATTGGCGACGGCGACTGTCACGAACGCCGCGATCATGTAGAGCGAGCCGTGCGCCATGTTGATGACGCGCAGCGCCCCGAAAACGAGGGAAAGCCCGGCCGCCACGATGAAGAGGTAGGCCGCATTGGTCAGCCCACCCACCGCAAACAGCACGAGCTTGCCCGGGTCCAGGTTCAGGTCCTCTTGACTAGTGACTTATATGAACAGTCTGGCGCGGCTATTTTCCAAAGGACGGACAGAGGGCGAAGTCGGTCGTCTTGGGGTCGCCTCCCTTTTCGCACTTGCCTTCGCGCAGCTCGTTCATCATCGTCACCGGCATGATCGTGTCGTTGCCGTTGAGGTTCTGCGAGTTGGCGAGAACCGGAAACGGGTACTTGCCATTGCTGCTGACCGTGTCACCGATGGTCTCACCCACGTTGGCCTGCTGGTCTCCGGGCCGGATCGTGAAGTTGTAGCCCCGGAGGCTGGCGAACGATTTGCCGACGATCTCCTTCATGACCTTGTCCGCGTCGAAGGATCCGGCTTTGTTGGCGGCCGTTGCCCAGACCTGGAAGGCGTCGTAGTCCATGATTGCCCAGTCAGAAGGGAAGTCGCCCGGGTAGGCGGCCTCGTAGCGGGCGGCGAACTTATCAAGAGCGGGATTGCCGAGGGCGAAGAATGGCGCCCGCATGTAGAGGTGCATGCCGAGCGGAAAGGTGTCCCTGAGGGTGTTGATCTCGTCGACGCTGGAGAGGGTCGTCATCGGGTACTTCTTGAAGAAGTCCGGATCGACTCCCAGCGCCTGCTTGATGAAGTTGATCTCGTCGCCGGCGAAGATGTTGGAGTACACGAGGTCCGGCTTCGCAGCCTGGATGGCGCTGATCGTCGAGTCCCAGCGGGGGTTGGTCGGAAACGGCACGTACCACGTGGCCGGGTCATTGACGATCGTCGAACTTGGCGCTGCCTTCTTGAGGCCGGTGACGAAAGCATTGGTTTCCGAGATTCCGAAGAGGTACTTCGGAGACACGATGAAAATCCTCTTGGCGCCGACTTTGGCCACGACGTTGGCGGCCGCGATTCCCTCCATGTAGGTGTTCGGGACGACCGACACGTAGTACGGGTTGATGAGGTCCGGCTCGGTCATCAGCTGGTAGCTGTTGCAGGTGGCCGCGATGTACACGACCTTGCTTTGCTTGGAGATCGGGCTGGTCGCCTGACACTGGGCCGAGGTCACCGGGCCCATCATCGCGACCACCGAGTCCTGGAGGATCATCTGCTTGGTGTTGTCGACGGCGTTCTGGACCTGGGTCGCGTCGTCGAGGATGTCCATCTCGATCTTGTAGCCGTTGACCCCGCCTTTCGCATTGATATCGGCAGCGGCTAGCTTCAATGCCTGGCTGGCCGCATGTCCGTACAGGGCCGCCCCCCCGCTGAGGGCTCCCGAGTAGCCGACCTTTTTGGTTCCCTTGAAGGTCACCGTTCCCGTGGTTGGGCTCGTGGATCCACCGCAGGCGACAAGAAACAACGCGGCGGTCAGGGCGAACGCCAGGGCCTTTGATTTGCGAATCACTCGATCTTCTCCTCTCCCGGTGGTGGCCGCTGCCCCGGCCATATTGGCGGCGATCCTAACATGACCACGTGCCGGCCACGCCTCTCGACCGAATTCGCAACTTTTGCATCATCGCCCACATCGACCACGGGAAATCGACCCTGGCGGACAGGCTGCTCGAGTTCACTGGCGCAATCTCGGCCCGCGACATGCAGGCCCAGGTGCTCGACAGCATGGATCTCGAGCGCGAGAGGGGCATCACGATCAAGCTCCAGGCGGTCCGCCTGACCTACAGGGCCGCGGATGGGCTGGACTACGAACTGAACCTCATCGACACCCCCGGCCACGTCGACTTCTCGTACGAGGTGTCGCGTTCCCTCGCCGCCTGTGAGGGGGCCCTGCTGGTCGTGGACGCCGCCCAGGGCATCGAAGCCCAGACGCTGGCCAACCTCTATCAGGCGGTCGAGGCCGGCCTCACGATCATTCCGGTCGTCAACAAGATCGATCTCGACGCCGCCCAGCCGGACCTTGTCGCCGCCGAGATCGCCGAGGTCACCGGCATCCCGACCGAGAAGATGATCTTCGCCTCGGCAAAGACGGGCGTCGGGACGGCCGACATCCTCGAGGCTGTCGTGCGCGAGGTGCCTGCTCCGTCCGGCCGCGAGGACGCCCCCCTCCGAGCCCTGATCTTCGACTCCCATTACGACGCCTACCGCGGGGTTATCACATACGTTCGCGTAATCGACGGGGCCATCAGGGCCCGGACGCGAATCCGGATGATGAATACAGGCAAGGTCCACGACGTTGAGGAAGTGGGTTCCTTCTCACCTCGAATGACCCCCCTTCAGCAGTTGGAGACGGGCGAGGTGGGCTACTT
>JAYUBK010000112.1:0-6603 GCA_043740835.1 Chloroflexota bacterium | reverse complement strand
TGTCGACGACTATCTCGCCGAAATGGGGACCCGCCGTCTTGTTCGTCTCGTAGACGGTGCACAGAGGATTGCCGTAGAAGTCGGCCTGGAGGATGCCGTCAACGTCGAAAACGACGCCAAGGAAACCCTCTAGCCCCTTCTCGGTGAGGTGGTCGAACTGTCCGTTGGTCGACTTGTTGTCGTTGAACGCCACGAGCCGCATGGTCCCGAGGGGGATCGGGAATGGGTTCAGGAAGACGTTGACAACGCCCGGGGCCGCCATCGGGACGCTGAAATGGGCGCCGCCGATCTGGTAGCCGTTGGCGGTGACGCTGACGAGGTAGCGGCAGGCGACCGTACCCAGGGGACCCGTGGCGGACCCCGCCGCATGGGGAACCGGGTTGCCGGTCGTCGGATCACAGCTGTCGGGAAGACCGCTGGCGCCGGCAGTGGCATCGGTGACGTACGCGGGGAGCGCCGTCATCATGTTCCAGTCGGCGTAGGTGCCCTCACTGATGGCCGGGCTCGCGACGCCGTACCTGATCGAGGGCCAGCTGCAGCCGGTGGGGTAGTTGGGGTTGCTGCTCGGATGACAGGCGGGATCGTCCTTGCCACCACCGGTGTTGCCGGTGTTGTCGAGGTTGATCAACCACTTGTAATCCTTGGGAGCGTTGGGCTTGAGGTCCGCCGTGCCCTGGACCGCTTTTCTCAGGTCAGGGATCGGATCGAGCTTTTGAGCTGCGGTCGGATTCCCGTCCTTCGAATAGGCGAGGCTATCCCTCGCCGACCTCACTTGGAGCGTGACACTTGGCGTCGTCGCCACGGCGGCGAGCGCCTTTACGCTCACAGCGGCAAGAGCGGCGGCACCCTTCGTGCTTGCGCTCGCCATAACGATCGGCTGGGCTGGGAGTGCCAGGGCCACGACGGCCAAGACCCACAACCAATAACTCATCCGGCGCCTACCAGCACGCATCAGCAATCCCCTCTCATCACGTTCAATAGAACAGGCCACGACGGCCTCTGAAAACTCATCCCGCGGAACGTAGGGGTTGTGACGCAAATGCGATACGAGCCGTCCGTACTAGTGGATGGGCGTCTAGCTCAGGGCCGCGGCCGGTCCGAAACGCCCCTCACCCATGCCGACCGGGACAATGACCCGACCCGACCGGGCGCGGGACCGGGATACGGGTCCCGCCGCACTTCCGCTATTCCCATATCCGGGACTCCCACGGCGTGGTTCCCTTGGGGTCCGTGGGAGAGTTGGTGACTGATCGAGCCGGCGGCGACGGCCCGCGCGCGTCTCTTATTGAGATACGTGGCGTGGTTTGTAAGCGGGGAAGGACCGTCGCGCTCAACGACGTCTCGGCCGAAATCGGCCCAGGCGAGCTGGTTCTCCTGACGGGCCCCAGCGGCGCCGGCAAGACAACCCTCCTGGGCATCATCCACGGCGACCTCAAGGTTTCTGGAGGTGAGGCTCGAGTCGCCGGCCAGAACCTGCACAAGAGGCGGCGGGTCGACCTCGCGCGGCTCAGGCGGGAGGTCGGGATGATCTACCAGGACTACCGCCTACTGCCACGGCTGACAGCCCTCGAGAACGTTGTCTTCGCGGTTCGAGCGACGGACCTTCGACTCCATCCCGAAGAGGCTGTCCGGCGCGCCCGGGGTCGCCTCGAAGCGGTCGGCATGATCGACAAGCTGGCATCCTATCCCGGCCAGCTTTCGGGTGGGGAGCAGCAGCGGCTGGCCCTCGCGCGCGCGCTCGCGACCCGCCCGCGCGTCCTCCTTGCTGATGAGCCCACCAAGAACCTGGACGCCAAGAACGTGGCCCAGGTCATATCACTGCTGACGACGATCGCGAAGTCGGGCACCACGGTCATAGTGGCGACGCACGACCAGGCGATGATCCGCCGCCGATCCGACCAGCAGATCAACCTCGAAATGGGTCGCCTCGTGTCGAACACCCCGGTCGCCGTAGCGCAGGCTGACGAAGAGGAATCCGACGGTCTGGCCCCCGAGATCCTGAGCCGCCCCAATGGTGTGTGCTCGCAATGCCGGGAGCCGCTCCCCACCGTCAGCATCGTCGAAGCCGGAAGCCGTCCCGATGGCGAGCGCTGGTGCCCGGGCTGCCGGGCCTGGGTCATTCCCGTTGCCGCCACCGCAGCAGAAGCGCGAGGGTCGAAATGGGCGACGAGGTGATCCCAACCGCGTTTCCGCGCCGAAATGTCGTCCTTGTCGCCGCGACGAACCTCCTTGACCTGGTCCTGTTCGCAGGTTGCCGGAATTGGTTCCGCGGCTTCTCCACGGGCCTTGCGGCCCTGGCCTCGATCGCCCTCCTTGCCCTTCTGGCGGGTGTCGCGGGGATTACCGCCCTGGCCCTTACCAACATCAGCGCGGAACAGGCTGCGCAGGCGTCGGTCCTGCGGATCTACCTGCTGGACGACGCGCCCACGGGCGGGGTCCAGGCTCTGCAGCAACGGCTCACCCTTGACCCGCGCGTCAAAGGTGTCACCTACACGAATAAGGCCGCGGCACTGGCGAAGGCGCAGACGCGACCCGGAATGACGCAGCTGGTCAACGTGGCGGGCAGCAACCCGATCCCGGCAAGCATCGAGGTCAAGGTGCGCTCGCTGGCCGAGATTCACGCCGTCGCCGAGTCGATCGGCGCAGATCCCGTCGTCGATCCCGACCATCCCAGCTCCTTTGACGGCAACACCTATGAGCGCCTGCAGTTCGCCTTTCGCACCCTTGCCCTGGCTGGCGCCGGCCTTCTGGTTCTGCTGATCGTCGTTGCGGCCGCGGTCACCGCCGGCTCGATCCGAGGCACGCTCCTCGCGCGCCGCGAGGAGGTCGAGGTGATGTGGCTCGTCGGCTCTCCCAGGTGGATGATCGGCGGCCCGTTTGTGGTCGAAGGAGCCCTGACCGGAGGCATTGGAGCCGCGGTCGGAGGTGCCCTCGCCTTTCTTGTCGGTGTTGGCGTCCTTCACGCACAGGCGGGTGCGTTCAGCGTCTTCCTTCCCGGCGTCACATTCGCGGCGATGGCCACGCTGGTGGTCGTTCTCATCGCCAGTGGGCTGAGCCTCGGCTCGTTCTCGGCCTATCTCGGGGTAAGAGACCTTCGGCGTTGAGACGGCTCCTGCTCTTCGCGGCGATTGCCGCCCTGGCCGGGGCCCTAATTCAGCCAGTGCCGGTCGGCGCCGTCTCGACCACCTCCTGCGGAACGGGCGGGGGCGGCCCGCCGGCACTCCCCCGGTTGACCCTTGCGTTGCCTTTGGTCGCGTCGCCATCTCCGACACCGTCAACATCGCCGTCGCCGTCGATATCCCCCACTCCCTCTCCATCGGCGTCACCAATCAAGCCGAGTCCAACTGCAACCCTGGCGCCGACGCCCATGCCGACGGCGAGCCCGACGGTGGCTCCCGTTCCCACGCCCGATCCTGCGCTGGAGTGCGCGCGGCTCCTGCTCCAGGCCATCCGCTCTCGGTTGGACACCAACCTCGCAGCGGCGCTGGACGTCCAGATTCAACTCGAGCAGTCTCTCTCCGAGAATGTCCAGGAACAGTCCGGCATCAACGGCCGCATCTCGCAGGCGCAGTACCAGATCGCGACTCTCGATAACACGATGGTCCGCCTCGATAGTGACATCGCGATCACTCAGGAAGCGGTCGACCGGGACCGTGCCCAGGCGGGGCTCATGGCGAGGTCCCTCTACTTCAGTCCCGATTCGATGCTGTACGCGATCATCACAGCCGGGAGTTTGAAGGAGCTCATCACATCAGCTTCCGACAGCCTGGTCGCAGGAGATCGCGCAAAGGTCGTGGAGGAACGACTTACTGCGGAGATAAAGCGACTCGGCGATGAAAAGGCAGCCGCTGCCGCAGACCGGGCGGAGAAGCAAAAGATCCAGGAGGGCCTCCAGGCACATTTGAACCGCCTGGTCGAGCTTCAGGCAAGCCAGGAGAACCTGGCCCTGAGGCTCGGCGACCAGCTCAGTCAGCTACAGCTCGCCACCGGTGACCTGAGCGTTCAGAGCCCTGACCTTGCGCAACAGATTCTGACCTCACTGGATGCCCAGCAGGCCGTCATCCTGGGCGCCGCCAGCCAGCAGATCTGGTCACAGGTGCAGGTCTGGGTCGAGACGGCGGGCTTGAAGGCACCGCCGCCCCCCACCAGCCGGCATTCGCAGACTTCGCAGCTTGTCTGGCCCGAGCCGGGCGCACTGATTTCGCAGGGATTCGGCCCCACCACTCTCCTGCTGGCGCCACCCTTCGGCGGGTATCCCCATTTCCATACCGGGATTGACCTGGCAGGCCCCCTGATGACCCCCGTGTTAGCAGCGGACGACGGGACCGTGGCAATCGTGGGTGCCGGTGCATACGGGTATGGGAACTATGTCGTCATCGTGCACAGGGGCGGGCTTGTCACTCTCTACGGCCATCTCCACAAGTCGATCGTCAAAGCGGGAGACCAGGTGGCCCAGGGCCAGCAGATCGGGTACGAAGGTTCGACAGGGAATTCGACCGGGCCGCATCTCCACTTCGAGCTGCGCGTCAACGACCAGCCGGTCGATCCAACTCCCTACCTGCCACCGCACGGTTAGGACGCGACATACGGCGGTCGCCTTCGGGGGGCGCCCGTGGGGCGCCGCTTTCCAGCTGGGCAAACGCCTGTTTGAGGGCGGGGAGCGCCATCGCCCAACGTCGACGGCGCACCACGGGAACTCGACTCCGTCTTCCGTGGTTGGCAATGCGGATCCGGCCCGTCGTCAGCGGGAAACGTATCTGGGCAAGGCTTGCCCGAGGTTAATCGTGACGCCGCTGGAGACTGGATTCGATCCATCGTGACGCCATTGGCGCCGATCGAGGTGGCGTAAGAGCGGCCTGGTCAACGGTCCTCCGTGCCCCACTTCGGAAGGGCGCGGCATGGTCCAAGGCTTGCTCGCGGGTGCAGGCTTTCGAGCCGACGCTCACGGCACGTCTGTATGCCCGCTGGCCTGACCGGGTGGCCGTTGTGATCGGTCACAACGCTGACCGAGCTTGGCCTGTGGGCTTGCGCCTCTCCTATTCAGTGATACTATGTACCAGTAGTCAGTAGCGTTGAGTAGCCGGGGGATTCGGTGGGCAGGCAGATGACGGAGATGCTCAAGGGCACGCTGGAGGGCATCGTCCTCGCGATCCTGTCCGTGCGGGCAGCGTACGGCTACGACATCACGGCCCGGCTGCGGGAGCGGGGATTCTCCGATATCGCCGAAGGCACCGTCTACGCCCTGCTCGTGAGGTTCGAGCAAAAGGGCCTCGTCGACGTGGAGAAGATCCCGTCCGATATTGGGCCGCCGCGCAAGGTCTATTCGCTCAACGCGCAGGGACAGGAATACCTCGAAGAGTTCTGGAGGACATGGAGCTTCCTCGCCGCACAACTCGCACAGCTCCACGAAGTAGGGAGGCGTTAGACATGGCCATAGGGTGGATCGACCAGAAGAGGCGCTACCGGCAGTACAAGACGCGCACGAAACTGCTTCCCGCGAACTATCACACCGCGATCGAGGCACTGGAGCGGTACATGCAGTTCTTTGGGCCGGGGAAGGCGGACAGCCTGCTGGCGATGCTGGACGATCTTGCCGATCTCTTCGAACAGAGCGCGGCGAACGGAACCCCGGTCCGCGCTGTGGTGGGGGAGGACCCTGTGGAGTTCGCCGAGGCGTTTCTTCGGAACTACCCGGAGGGTCACTGGATCAGCCGGGAGCGGGAACGGCTGACCGACGCCATCGATGGCGTCGCGGGCACCGAACCGTCATGAGAGCGGGAACGGAGATCGGGATGAGAGCCACCCAGGTCCGGGAGCCTGCGATCCACGTGCGGGGCCTGGAGAAGTCGTACAAGAAGCTGGAGGTGCTGCGCGGCGTGGACTTCGACGTGGCGCGGGGCACCATTTTCGCCCTGCTCGGCGCGAACGGGGCGGGCAAGACCACGGTCGTGAAAATCCTATCCACGCTGCTCAAGGCCGATGCGGGAACTACCAGCGTCAACGGCTTCGATGTCGCCACGCAGGCCGCGAACGTGCGCGAGTCCATCAGCCTCACCGGACAGTTCGCGGCCGTCGACGAAATCCTCAGCGGGCGGGAGAACCTGGTGCTGGTCGCTCGGTTGCGGCACCTCAAGGACACGGGCACGATCGCGGATGACCTGCTCGATCGCTTCTCTCTGACCGACGCGGCCGAGCGGAAGGTGTCGACGTATTCGGGTGGGATGCGCCGGCGCCTCGACATCGCGATGAGCCTCACCGGGAATCCTCAGGTCATCTTCCTCGACGAGCCGACGACCGGGCTCGACCCCGAAGCGCGCATCGAGGTGTGGCGGGCCGTCAAGGAACTCGCCGAGCACGGCACGACGGTGCTGCTCACAACGCACTATCTGGACGAGGCCGAACAACTCGCCGACCGGATCGCGATCCTTCACGGCGGTCGGATCATCGTGAACGGCACCCTCGCTGAGCTCAAGCAGCTGCTCCCGCCCGCGAAGGTCGAATACGTCGAGAAGCAGCCGACCCTCGAGGACGTCTTCCTCGCCATCGTCGGTGACGTTGGCAAAGAAGGCGACCCTGGCAATGACCGCAGCGTCGGCACGGACA
>JAYUBK010000111.1:0-6623 GCA_043740835.1 Chloroflexota bacterium | reverse complement strand
ACCTCACATCAACCAGATCGAGGAGCAGTCGAAGCCAGGAGTAAGCGAGAGCGAAGAGCATCGGCGGTCGAAATCCTATCGGTCAGGCGACCCTACTCCGAGTAGCCCTCCCACCGATGAATATGCGACCCCCACAGCCTAAAACGTCACCTGGCTCGGAGGATCTTCCACCTTCTTCAAGGGGTTGACAGCCTATAGAAGCATCCCACACGACCAATGTGCCTTAAGTTCCCGAACCAAGACTTCTCGGTCGTGGTTTGGCCGAATCACGAGTTCGGCGGCAGGAGCCGGCTGAACACGACTAGTCGATGGTCGTACGTACGGGTGCTTCTAATGTACTCGCCAATGCAAGTGATCACCACCAGTTGCTGCTGTGAGGTGGGCCCGAAGACCTCGACCTGAGTGGCCGCGCTCAGGTCGAGCGAAACCACGCGGGTCACCTCGTAAACGAGCTCGCCGCCGGCCGCGTCTGAAACGTAGATCCTTTCGCCGGACCGCACGTACTCCAGGTGGCTGAAAACGGCCGGAGTGCCGATCCCCCGGTGGCCCGCTATCACCGACGTGCCCGCCTGGCCCGGACGGGCGCCGGTCGACAGCCATGCCGAAGTCCACAGGTTGTCCGGAACGTCCATAGAGCCGCCGCTTAGGAGGCCGATCCCCGCGACCTGGGCGTCCACGCCGATCGATGGGATCCGGAGTCGGGATGGCAAGATCGGGCCGGTGGCGTGGTGGAAGCTCTCCGCCGCGGGCGGTGCGGGCCGGGCCACGGTGACAACTTTGCTGCCGATCAACTCGGTGCCGGGGGGCAGCCGCTCGGCGACTGCCCCCGGTGCGCCGGCCGCCGTAGAGGGCGATGTGGACCTGGCCGTCGGCTGCGCAACGAATTGGCTGAGTGCCAGCGTGCCGAGAACAAGGCAGAACAGGACGGGCAGCGCTCGGAATGCCGGCCGTCGGCGACGCTGCCGGAACCGGGCACGATTGCCACGCAGCCGACGGGCCGCCATGCCTAACGTTACGACGCCGGCGATCAACGCCAGCATCGCTAGCCACACACCGGGCATTCGTTCAGGCGAAATGGGTCTGACTGCATCAGCTCCAGCCGGCGGACCCGATGTATTCGGCAAGCCCGGCAGGATGAGTTCGGTCACCGACACTGAGGTACTGGTCAGAAAGTTGGTATCACCGCTGTATATTCCCGTGATCGTGTGCGAGCCGACCCCGGCGGACGTGGTCCTGCACGTTGCGATGCCGCCAACCACCGTTTGATTCGCGCAGCCGGCGATGTTGACCCCACCGTCCTGGAAGGTCACCGTCCCGGTCGGTGTCCCCGAGCCCGGTGGTTTGGCCGTAACCGTGGCCGTGTAGGTGACGCTCTGCCCGGACACCGGGGGGTTGGCCGACGAGCTCAGCGTCGTCGTCGTTGCATCCTGATTGACCGTCTGCGTCCGCGTCGCCGAGGTGCTGGCTATGAAATTGGCGTCACCGTTGTAGAAGGCGGTGATGCTGTGGGTTCCAATCCCAGCGAAAGTGTCGTTACAGACGGCCACTCCCCCCACCATCGGGCTACCGGCACAGCCGGCGATGTTGACCCCACCGTCCTGGAAGGTCACCGTCCTGGTCGGTGTCCCCGAGCCCGGTGGATTGGCCGTCACCGTGGCCGTGTAAGTGACGCTCTGCCCGGACACCGAGGGGTTGGCCGACGAACTCAGCGTCGTCGTCGTTGCATCCTGGTTGACCGTCTGCGTCAGCGTCGCCGAGGTGCCGGCCATGAAATTGGCGTCACCGTTGTAGAAGGCGGTGATGCTGTGGGTTCCAACCCCAGCGAAAGTGTCGTTGCAGACGGCCACTCCCCCCACCATCGGGCTACCGGCACAGATGTTGACCCCACCGTCCAGAAAAGTCACCATCCCGGTCGGTGTCCCCGAGCCCGGTGGGTTGGCCGCTACCGTGGCCGTGTACGTGACGCTCTGCCCCGACACCGAGGGATTGGCCGACGAGCTCAGCGTCGTCGTCGTTGCATCCTGATTGACCGTCTGCACCAGCGTCGCCGAGGTGCTGGGCAGGAAGTCGGGGTCACCGTTGTAGATGGCGATGATGTTGTGGCTCCCCATGCCCGCGTACGTCACTCCGCACGTTGCGATGCCGGCAAGCACGGTTTGGTTGACGCAGCCAGCGATGTTGACACCACTGTCCTGGAAGCTCACCATCCCCGTCGGTATCCCCGAGGCTGGTGGGTTGGCCGTGACCGTGGCCGTGTAAGTGACGATCTGCCGGGACACCGACGGATTGGCCGACGAGGTCACCGCCGTGGTGGTGCTGCCCTTGTTCACCGTCTGGGTCAGATTGGCCGAGGTGCTGGGGTTGAAGTTGGCGTCACCGCTGTAGACGCCGCTGATGGTGTGGCCACCGACACCGACATAGGTGACCGTGCAGGTGGCCATTCCGGCGACGGACACCGCTTGGGCCCCGCAGCCGGCAATGGTGACGCCGGCATCTCGGAAGTTGACCGTTCTTGTCGGCGTCCCCGACCCGGGTGCCATCGCCATCACCGTGGCCGTGTATGTGACGCTCTGCCCCGACACCGAGGGATTGACCGACGATGTCACCGCCGTGGTGGTGTTGCCCTTGTTCACTGGGTTGAGGTTGGTCGGCGTCGTGGCAGCGTCGCTGTTGAGAAGCAGGCCCCCCCCGGTCACGGTGTTCACGGAGACGCTGAAGCAAAGAAAGGAACCGGCCGGGACGGCGACATCCGCCGCCGGAGAGAAGGCGGCGGTGCTCAGCCCTCCCACCGCCGGGTTGAGGGTCACGTCGCTCTGGGCGATCGGAGTCACCGCCGCTGGACTGAAAGTCGCGATCGCGCCAGCCCAAAGCGTTGCTGCCGTCGAGGTGACGATCTCGCTGGCCACGGCAGCAGGCAGGCCTAGCTGAGAGTCAGAGGCCGACGCGATCGGATTGTCGTGGTACAGGGTCGACCAACCCGCACCGCTCGTGAAGTTGCCGGACGTCCACGTGGCGGCGGTGATGCCGAGGTCCCCGGCGGTCGCATCAGCAGTGATGGTGGAGACGGTTGTTGAGGCGACGGTGACCGCGGACGTGGCGGTGCCGCTTCCGTCTAGCGGAGCGGCCGCCGCGCCGCGCCACTCGGACAACTGGCCGATGCTGACGCCGCTGGCCGAGGTGAAGGTGGCGCTGGTCACGCCCGCCGGGCTATCGGGCAGGTACCAGATCTCGACCTCGCCGTCGCCCGTCTGGCCGGTGGACGCTGCGCGAGTCCATCCGGCGGGCCCGGTGAAGGGGGCCACGTTGTTGCCGCCGACCACCGTGGCGATCAGCAGGTCACCGGCCGCGCTGGCCACCGGCAGCGTGGCCGTCACATTTCCGTTTGCGGGCTTGACCTCGGGTCCGGTCTGGACGTTGGCGATGCCGCTTCCGCAGGTGCTGCCCGAGCTGTAACCGAGTTTGAGAGTGACGGCGGCGGTCCCGGCCGGACTGGCCGCGGTCCAGTAGTTGAAGGTGAAGGTGCTTGTCGACAGGATGGTCTGAGCCGCGCCGGTGGGAGTGGTGCTGACCCACGTGCGGCCGGCGCCGGCCGCGGTCATGCTGAACGTCTGCGGCGCGGCACCGGTGGGTGTCGTCGTATCAAGAGTGAACGGGCCGGCGCCGTGCAGGTAGAAGGTCGTGCCGGCCGCCTGAGCGCTCGGAGCGTGCAGGGCACCAAACCCGACTCCGCCCAGCGCCAGGACAATGGCTCCGACGAGCACCCAGCCGAGCCTTCGGGGACCTCGCCGCGACGGCAAGCTCGCCAGGGCGGCCGGCTGCGGTCCCCGGTCCCCTTGGCGGCCGGCTCCGATCAGCCAGCGCCGCAGCCCCTTGAACCGGCGCAGGTGGTGGATCGGCCCGTTGGCATTCCCGTTTCCATTGCATTGGCCGTTGCCATGGCCGCGGCGCAGGAATCGCATGAGCCCGTGCGGGTGTGCATTGCCTTCGGTGTGCCCGCTCCCGTTGGTATGGGTCCGGCGTTCGGACAGCACCGGGAAGGAAAGCAGCATCACCAGGGTTGCGAGGTAGTACTTGACCGAATAGAGGAAGAAGTAAGAACCGAGGAACAAAGCGGCGAGCGAGAGCCAGATTCCGAATGTCGGCGGCCCTCGCATCCATGCCCCAGGGCCTGGACGACCGCTCTGCCGAGGGCCACGAAAGGCATCAGGCCGACGATGCCCCCCAAGAGCAGGCGCACGGCAGTGCGAAGGCTGAAGGCGCGCTGCGCACCCACCCCGATCCTCGTGGGCGTGGTTCCGTAGGGCTCTTGGGTGGTAGCGCCCTCGCTCACCGGCTACGCCAGCCGAAAGAGATCCGGGACGCGTACTGGGGTCATCTGCTAGGTGTGCCTCGATCCGATGTCGGGCATCACGGTAGCAGTCACGACGGCAAACCTGCAAGGTGTTTGCAGGGCTCCAGCTCGCAGACCGACTCAACGCCAGCCGCGACGTTGGTCAGCAAGTGGCGTATGCGCCTCTTTGAGTAACGTCTGGTCGGACACGGTTTCGTAGAGGGAACGGCGTGCGGAAGGCCAGTGTATGGCGGAGTCGCGAGTTGTGTCGCGAGCCGCCTGGGACGCGACCGGCGAAAGCCAGTCAGCGACCGCCCGCCGAAGACGCTGGCGGTACCTCCGCCGGGGACATCGACATCGCGACGGTCGTGGGCCCGGCGACCTGCCTCGACCTCACGGCCCGGCGCGGGCCCCAGACCCTTCTGGGTGTGACCGACCTCGAGACCGCTGCGGCGGGTCTGCGAGGATTGGCGTCCATCCTTCTCCTCCACACCGGCTGGTCGACCGAACGTGAGGTCGATCCGGCGCACTACTTCGGCAACAGCATGGGGATCGACCGCGAGGCCGCTGTGTGGGTGCGCGCGGCCGGCGTGCGCTGCATCGGCATCGACGCCCCGAGCATCGATACGCCGCGCACGCCGGGAGCGCCGGCACACATGGAGTTCCTCCGTGGCAAACCCGTCATCTATGTCATTGAGAACCTGCGCGGCCTCGACCAGCTGCCGCGCCAGGTGCCCCTCTTCATGGGTGCCCCACTTCGCTTTCGGGGCGCCACGGGCAGCCCCATCCGCGCCCTCGCGATGATCGATTGATGGAGCGCCACCGATGATCCCACGCACGATTTTCTCTCAGGAGCACGCGGAGTTGCGAACCGCCGTCCGGCAGTTCATCGGGCACGAGATCACGCCACACTATCTGGACTGGGAGAAGGCGGGCATCGTGCCTCGCGAGATCTGGTTGAAGGCCGGCGCCTTCGGTTTGCTGTGCCCCGCCCTGCCGACTGAGTACGGCTGGCTCGGAGCCTCCTTTCTGCACAGCGCTGTCCTGACTGAGGAGATGGCTCGGGTGGGAGCCATGGCGCCGACCTTCTACCTGCAGTCGGACATCGTCGCTCCTTACATCCTCCACCTCGGGACCGATGAGCAGAACGGTACTGGCTGCCTCGGATGGCAACGGGCGAGGTCGTGGCAGCGGTCGGAATGTCGGAACCGTCCGGCGGCAGCGACCTGCAGGCCATCAAGACGGCAGCCATCCGCGAGGGAGACGAATACGTCATTAACGGCCAGAAGGTGTTCATCACCAGCGGACACTCGGCCGATCTGGTGGTCCTAGCCTGCAAGACGGACCCCACGGCGCGCTCGCGGGGCGTCAGCCTGGTGCTCGTCGAGACCGACCGCCCCGGCTTCCAGCGCGGCCGCCGCCTCGACAAGATCGGCTGCAAAGCGCAGGACACGGCCGAACTCTTCTTCTCGGACCTCCGCGTCCCGGCGACCAACCTGCTCGGTGAGGAGGGCAAAGGCTTCCATCACTTGATGACGGAGCTGGCCCAGGAGCGCCTGGTCCAAGCTGTTCGCGCGGTGGCCTCCGCAGAGGCCGCGCTCGAGTGGACCGTTGACTACACAAGCGAGCGGGAGATGTTCAGCCGCCGTCTCTCTGACTTCCAGAACACCCAATTCGTCTTGGCCAATCTGAAGGCCCAGATCGTGACCCAGCGAGTCTTCATCGATCACTGCATCGAGCTGCACCTCGACAACACATTCAGCGCTGTCGATGCGGCCATCGCGAAGATGGTCACGACCGAGCTTCAGGGGAAGGTCATGGACGAGTGCCTGCAGCTCTTCGGGGGCTGGGGCTATATGTCGGAGTACCCAATCGCGCGAGCTTTCGTGGACGCGCGCATGACGCGGATTGGGGGCGGCGCGATCGAGGTCATGAAGCAGATCATCGGGCGCGACCTGTTTCGGGCTCGCGTCAAGTAGGCAGGGCGGGAAGGTCCGGCCGCCGATTGTTTGTGTTTCCGTCGTGAGTCCATCGACCGCCGCCGGTGCGCCCCCTTGACTTCAAAGTTCGTGTTCCGAGGGCGGTGATCGGAGCCTGCGCCGTCGCGCCTTATCTCGCGACCTCCCGTAGAGGTCAAACGTCACCACGATTGGTCGTTTGTCACCACGTGGATCCGTCGGGGCCGAGACCTAGGTGAAGTTCCCGTACACATGCTGCACAGCTCAGGCCGCGCTCATTAGTTCGGAGAGCCAAGGCTGAAGGTGGGCAAGCATGGGGATGTTCTCGAAGCCGC
>JAYUBK010000110.1:0-6648 GCA_043740835.1 Chloroflexota bacterium | reverse complement strand
CAGGAGAGCTCGCCGGACTCGGCGATGATCCACTCCTGGGGCTGGAGGGTGACCTCCAGGACGGGCATGGTGGTGCCGAGAATCCTGTGTTCCAAGCTCTTCTATTCCTCCTTGGTTGCGTGTTAGACGGGGATGACCTTGACGGCGCGGTCGGCGTTGGTCAAGAGGCGGGCGCCGTCGCGTTCGACCACCACGTCATCCTCGATTCGAATTCCTCCCCAGCCGGGAATATAGACGCCCGGTTCGACGGTCACCACGTTGCCTTCCTCGAGAAGGTCCGTCGTGCCGGGCGTGAGGTTCGGTGCCTCGTGTGCGTCGAGCCCGAGGCCATGGCCCAGGCGGTGGATGAAATACTCGCCGAGGCCGGCGTCCTCGATCAAGCGCCGCGCGGCCGCGTCCACGGCGCCGGTCACGGCGCCGGCGCGGATCGCCGCGATCCCTGCATCGTGGGCGTCGAGCACAACCCCATAGACCTCGCGGGTCCGGGCATCGGGCTCGCCGATCACCGCCATCCGCGTGGTGTCCCCGTTGTAGCGCGAGTAGCGGCAGCCGAAGTCCATCAGGACGAGGTCCCCGGGCTGGAGGCGCCTGTCGCTTGGACCGAGATGGGGCATGGCCGAGTTCGGCCCCGCCTGGACGATGCTCCCGAAGGCAGGTGCGCAGCCGGACTCCCGGATGAGGAGGTCGATCCGACCCGAGACCTCGCGTTCGGTCATTCCGGGCCGCAACTCGGCGAGGATGCCGACCGTGACCTCGTCGGTCTTGGTTGCGGCCACCTGGAGCAAGTCCAATTCCACGGCCGACTTCACCGCTCGCAGCCGGAGCAGGGCCTCACCGGCATCGAGAGAATCAATGGCGCCGATTGCCTCGGCTCGGGCGAGGCTGAGGTGATCGCGCTCAACGGCGACGGCCGCGGGGTTGCCGAGCGCGGTGCGCACCAGCCCGAGCGCGTCGGCGCCGTCCAGGTAGGAGATGACGTTCACACCGGGGGCGCGAGCGATGGCGTTGTCCTTCTCGAGACCCGGCACCACGAGCGTCACGCCGTCGCGCCGGACGGCCAGCGCCATGATGCGCTCGTGGGGGTTGGCAAAAAAGCCTGTCAGGTAGCCGACGGAGAGCGGATCGCTGACGCAGGTCGCGTCAACGCCGGCACGGGCCATCCAGGCTCTGAGTCGATCAATGGACATGAGGGAAACTAAGGTACGCAAAATGGCCGCTCACAATCACGGCCGGGAGGTCTCCGGGGGCTCGCTCAAGCTGGCCCTGGCGCTGACCGTCGTCATCCTCATCGTCGAGACGATCGCGGGAGTCGCCTCCCACTCTCTGGCCCTGCTCGCCGACGCCGGCCACATCCTGACCGACGTCGTCGCCCTCGGGTTGGGCTGGTTCGCCGTCGTCCAGGCGCGGCGGCCCGCCGACGCCCGTCGGACCTACGGCTACCACCGGGTGGGAATCCTGACGGCAATGGCGAACGGGATGACCCTCATCGTCATCGTGGCTGTCATCGCCGTCGAGGCCGTGAACAGGCTTCGGCACCCGGAACCGGTCGCGGGGACGATCGTCGTCGCCTCAGCCCTGGCCGCCATAGCGGTGAACAGCTTCATAGCGCTGCGCCTCCACGAAGGCGGGGAGGACCTCAACATCAGGGCCGCCCTGCTGCACGTCCTCGGAGACCTGGGCGCCTCCGCCGGCGTCGTCGTCTCCGGCCTGGTCATCCTGATGACAGGCTTCCTTGCTGCCGACGCGATCGTCTCCATTGCCATCGCCCTGCTGATCGCCTGGGGCGCCTTCCGCCTCGTCCGGGATACCGTCCACATCCTCCTCGAGGGCACGCCGGCGACCATCGAGATCGAGGACGTGCAGGCCGCGATCGCCGGCGACCGCGAGGTCGCATCCCTCCATGACCTCCACGTGTGGTCGATCGCCCCCGGTCAGGTCGCCCTCAGCGCTCATGTCGTCGTAGACCCCGGCCTTAACGCAAGCGACGCCGAGCATCTGGTTCGGCGTCTCGAGCAGAACGTGTGCAACCGATTCAACATCGGCCATACCACGATCCAGGTAGAAGCCTGTTGTCCCTGCGAGGGCGAGCTGCGGCACGGAGCGGGCGACCACAACCATCCCCACCGGAGGGTGCGAGCGAAGACCTAGCCTTCCACCACCGCCCCTTTCGCACGTTTCGACTTTGTCGAGCCTGTGAGGCGGGGACGGCTAGGAGATACCTGTGATGGTCACCTCGTAGCTCCCGCTCGGCGTAGACACCTCGACGGTGTCCCCCACTTTGTGGCCGAGAAAGGCACGGCCGATGGCGGACTCGTAGCTGACCCGGCCCTTGGTGGGATCGGCCTCGGCGGGACCCACGATCCGGTACGTCTCCTCGGGCCCGCCGTCCTCGGTGAAACGCACCGTCGTACCGACCTCGATGAGCTCGCCCGCGGGCTTGGCGTCGATGATCACGGCGTCCTTGACAATACGGTCGAGCTCATTGATGCGGGCTTCGATGAAGCCCTGCTCATTCTTTGCGGCGTGGTATTCGAAATTCTCTGAGAGGTCGCCCAGCTCGCGTGCCGCCTTGATCTTGTCGGCGATGTAGGGACGGCGAACGGAGGTCAACTCCTCGAGCTCTGTCTTCACAGCGGCAAGACCTTCCGGCGTTATTGGTACTTCACGTGGCACTTTTGTGAGTCTAAAGCGCAAGAAGGTGCCTATGCTGGTCGTCAAACCACTCGATATGGAGACAACAGAACAATGAGCGCGTCAATCAGGGCCCGGCTTCTCACAGTGGTGATGCTTTTGACAGGGATCCTCCTTGTCATTGGAAGCATGGTCAACACGTTCGCTTCGTCGGTTTTCCCGGCCGAGCAGTATCTCGGCACCGATGCCTCCGCCGCGGCGGCAGCATTCGGCGCGGGGATCGCGATCGCTTCCTTCGACCCCGTCCGTCACGTCAGTTGGGTGCGCGCCCTGATTCTTTACGCGATCCTGCTGATCGTCTTCCAGATCGTCTTCGGGATCTTCGTGGGCACCCCTTACAAGCTCGCTCCGCTGGTGATCGGAATCATCGTGTCAGTCCTGTGCGTCGTTCTCTACCCGAACCGCGGAGAGCTGATGCCGACGCCCGGTATGATGGCCCGGCGCAGCCCCGAAACGCGGGCCTAGACCGCAGAGAAAACGGCGGCAACCCCGGAGGATTTGAAGAAAGCCCTCCGGGGTTTGCTCTACCCGGCCCGAGCTATCGCCCCTCGAATGCTGAGGTCTCTAGTGCTCGGGCTTCGAATGGTTAGGACGAGGGCACCAGCGCCTGTACTTCGGCGGTGAGCCTCCGCTGATACAGGAAGGAGGCGCCGAAGGTGCCACCGCCGAGGACTATCGCTCCCACCAAAGCGGCAACGGCATGCAGGGCGTCCGGGTTCATCGGGATGAAGGCGACGATGTCGTCGCCGAGCACGGCGCCCGCGGCCAGCGCGACCGGGGTCACGACTTGGAGCTGGAGCAGTCGGTGCAGAGACGGGGGCATCGGCGGCTCGGGGCGGGCGACCTGGCGCTGGCCCATGACAGACAGCGACCGCACGTACCGCAGGTTGGGGGTGATCGAAAGCATCACCTGAACAACGTTCCCTGGCACCTTGGTGAGCTTTTCAGGCGGGACGAGGTAGGTCTCGTTGCCGCCACGCGTCTTGAGCATGATCATGCCGAGACCCAGTGACTGGCTGACCGAGCTGGCCCCGAGCAGCTGGCCCTGCACGACCGCGGCCTGGGCGCTGCGGTCGCGGTAGGCGAGCCTGATGCCCGGGGCGACGAAGCTCACGAGAAGTACCACGGGAATCAGCCAGATGATCCCGGCCACGATTCGGACCGGGAGACCACGCGGCGCGACGGGCCCGACGATCAGCTCGGCGGCGATGAGGATGCAGGCGACGGCGATGCCGGCGGAGAGGTAGCCGAGGCGAAGCACCCACTCCGGGTCGCGGCCGCGAAGCAGGCCGCCCTCCTCGACGTAGCGCTCGCGCTGGCGGCGCTGCGCCTGGCCTGCGGCGGGGGTTCCCGAAGCAGGCGCCGGCTTCGGCTTCACCTGCTTGCGCACCTGGCGGACCTGGACGCGCTTCTTACCCATCGTCCCGAACCTCGCTTCGAACGTCGCCTTCGGCCATCCAGCCGAGTGTATCGGGAGATGGAAACCGGTTAAGAATCTGGTCGATTTCGCCCGAAGATTGCGGATGGCGCATTCGTGGTGGGGCGGCTACTGGTACTGTTGCTCCGCCCGCGCGCGTTCGGGCGCTGCACGCAAATAACATTCGGGGCGCAAATCATGTCAGATACGATTGCCGCCGTCGGGGCTGCCCACGGCGACGCAGTTCACCGGTACGCCGGGGACCTTGTCGAAGAGGCCCGCCTCGGCAACGAGCGGCGGCTGGCAGAGGCGCGCGAGTTGGCCTCCGCCGTCCGTCTGGCGGACGAGCCCGCCGCACAGCGCGTTCTCGCCGCCGCCGAGGAAGCCAACGCCCGAGACCTCGAGTCGGCGCGGCGGCAGGCCGACGAAGTCGTCCGCCATGCCCGCGCCGGCATCCTAGCGGCCGTCCAGCGCTATGCCGACGGTCTCCTCGACGAGACGCGGAAGGCCAATGAGACGCGCCTGCCCAGAGCCAAGGAGCTTGCCGACCTCGTCCGCCTGGCGGACGGTTCCGCCGCCGACCGTCTCCTTGCCGCTTTCGAGGAGGCCAACCGACGCTCCTTCGAGACCGCTCAGGAGCAGGCCACCAGCGTCGTCGAACTTGCAGAGTCCCAGCTCGGCGAAGACCGCACGCCGGATCCCGGCTCGGGCTGACCTTGGCCAACCCCGCTGAGATGCGGTCCGGCAGCGCTGACCGGCTCACGACGCTCCAGAGAGCCGCGACCTCTTTCGTCGAGAGCACGCGGCGAGCGTCCGAAAGCCGCAGGCACGAGCTCGAGCGTATCGCGGCTCTGCTCGCGCAGACGGACGAGGCCGCCGCGGAACGACTCCGCGCCAGCGCCGAGGCCGGCGCCACCGAGGCCGTCAGGCGGGCCGAGGAGCAGGCCGAGGAGGTCTCCCGCGTGGCGGCGAGCCGGGTCGTGGCCATGGTCGCCGGCTACGCAGCCACCCTCGCCGCCGAGACCCGCCGCGAAAACGAGAGTCGCGCTGAGCGCCAGGGCGAGCTCATCGGCGGCATCGCGCGGGTCCACGCCCCCGCGGCCCGTGCCATCCAGGAAGCCATCGCCGAGGCGGACTCGGCTCGGCTTATCACCGCTGTCCGCCAGGGCGAAGAGATCGCCACCGCGGCCAGCGCCGCCATCCGAAAGCAGGCGCCGAGTGGCTGACGTGACCAGCGGCCTGCTGACAAGCGAGGAAGCCGCCGAGATCGTTGGCGTCAGCATCGCGACCGTGCTCCGCGCCCACCGCGTCGGCAGCCTCGTCTCAAGCGGAACCTCAGGGCAGGGCGATCCGCTGTTCAGCCGAGAAGCGGTGGAGCTCTACCAGCGCCGTCGCACCGAGCTCTTCCGCGGCGCCGTCCGCAGCGGCGTTCCGACACCGACGACGAGGTCGGAACCGACTGCAGAGGACCAGGCGGAGACAGCCGCATCCGGTGCCGAACCGGAAGCTGTATCGGCCTCCGAGCCTACCGACCCCGAGGTCGGAGAGACAGCTCCGCACGAAGAGCCGACACCCGAGCTGGCGGTCCACGAACCGGAGCAGCATCAAGAGCCCGAAACCGAGCTCGTGGTCCATGAACCACAGCAGCAGGGATCGGAGGCCGAGCTCGCCGTCCACGAACCAGGGCCGACGCAGGAGCCAGAAGCGCAGCCCCCGGTCCACGAGCCGTGGGCACCTCAAGAGCCCATGCCCGAGCTGGCGGTGCAGGCGGACCCTGAGCCCGAGCGCCAATGGGTGCCGGTGCAGTCGCCCGTACCCGAGCCGGAGTCGGTCGGCCACCACGAAGCGTTCCCCGCGCTCGAAACCTGGCGTGGCCCTCAGGCCCCTCCCTCCACGCCGGCGGAGATCGGTCGCCAGGAATGGATCGACGACTGGTCGGCGACTCTCGATTGGCTGGACAGCCTCGCATCCGCACTGGTCCAGGACTCCCCCGACCAGCCGGATTAGCGGTGCCCTGGCTGGACTTGCTGGCGAAGTTCCGGGGCTACCCCCCGGACCGAAAGCCCGCCCTGGACCAGGTTACGAACCAGATCATCCAGGAGCGCCTGGAGGACCTCGGTGAGCGGGAGGCGGCGGAGCCCGGCACCCACGCGGATCCAATTCAGACGACCCCGGCCGCACCCGACCTGCAGCCCGCCGACGGCGCCATAACGACGGTGCTTGTCGGCATCGACGCCGTCGAGGCCGAGGATCCAGCCCGCCTTCTCGACCGCCTGGCAGCGCTGGAGGAACTGGCGGCGAAGATCTTCCGCCGCGGAGACGTGACGTACCCCTCCGGGCCGGCGGAGATCCTGCTGCTCTGTCCTGAGCGGACGCCGGCCGAGGTGCGCGACGCGATCGCGCGGCTGCGACGCCAATGGATCCCGCAGGGAACGCTGCGAGCGGCTCTGTTCAGCCTCGACGGAGACCCGCGGGACTCCCTGCCCCAGCTGAAGGCGGCCCTCGAAGCCTGCCGGGCAACCGGTTTGGAGCTGATCGAC
>JAYUBK010000109.1:0-1971 GCA_043740835.1 Chloroflexota bacterium | reverse complement strand
AACTCGGCACAGGTGGAGCTCCTGACACGGGAAACCGCTCCCCTCCTGGCACGACACTTCTTCACGGGTGGGGATCCGGGACCGATCGCGTCCGCGCTGGCCCACGTGCCGGAGTTGATGGAGACGGCGCTGCCGTTCATCGGGTCGGTGTTCGGACCCACGTCCGTCGATCCCCGTATCAAGGAGATCGTCGTGCTCCGAGTCTCCTCGGCGAATGGTTGCCACCACTGCATCGAAACCCACTCGGGGGTTGCCCGGAGCATGGGCTTCGCGCCGGACGAGGTAGCCGCGCTCCGTGGCGAGGGTTCGCCACCCGTGCGCTGGTCGGCCCCAGAGCGAGCGGTGCACGCCTTCGCCGAGGCGATCTCGGAACGGCCCGCGCAGGCGGTGGACATCCTGCGGGAGCACTTCGGCGAAGCCCAGATCGTGGAATTGGTGACCGTGGGAGCCGCGACGATAATGCTGAATCGCTTCAGCACCGCGCTCGGACTGCCGGCATGAAGCAGCTCTCGGAGGCCGTCGCGGAGGGCCTGATCGGCGGGCGCCTCTGGCTCTACAGCAACTATCACTGCAACCTCGAGTGCGCTTATTGCCTGACCGAGTCGGGGCCACTTGTGGTCCGGCGCGAGATCCCAGTCGAGCGTCTCGGGGACCTGGCGCAAGAGGCGGCGCAGCTTGGATTCACCTCGTTGGGGGTGACCGGTGGCGAACCATTTCTCTCGCCCGGGTTGGCCGACGCCCTGCCTGCCATGGCGAGGCAGCTTCCTACCCTGGTCCTCAGCAATGGGACCCTTTTCACACCGAGGCTGATCGCCAAATTGAAGCCACTCGCCCAACTTGACTTCGCGGTCCAGCTTTCACTTGACAGCGCCGAGCCGAACATCAACGACGAGATGAGAGGGCCACGCAACTTCGCGAGGGTGATCGCGTCCATTCCGCGCCTTCGGGCAATCGGAATTAAAGTGCGTATCGCCACCACCTCGGACGACCTGGAGCCCGAAAGCCTGGCTCGTCTTTGTGAGCTTCACCGCTCGCTGGGCGTCCCCGACGACGACCACGTCGTCCGCCCGATTATCCGGCGCGGCCGCGCGGCCCTGGAGGGGATGGGGATCGAGGTGGGAGTCAACGAACTTCCCGCCGAGCTCACGGTCACCGCGGATGGTGCGTTCTGGAGCCCGTTCGGACCCACGGTCCGCGGCGGTCGTCTGGACACTGACCTCCTGGTCACCCGGACCACCCGCCCACTCGCGGTCCCGGCTGCGGCGATGCTGAGACTCGTGCGCCCAGGCCGGTCGCAGGCCCCGCCCAACCACGTCCTCGTTCGTTGAGCATGAGCGCACCACCGCCCGTCGGGCGGTTCAAGAGAACTCGCAGGCCCAGGCTCACAGGGCCGTCAGTCAGCTGACGTCCGCGAAGTCAGCTCGTGCTTAGAAGCGCTGCTCGACGCGCTGGAGCAAGAACGAATCCCGGTTGTGGATCGCGGGGACAGACGAGCCCATAGGCGGGTGATACTGCTCTGCGGAACATGAATCCCACGGACCACGCCCGTCGAAGCGCAGGTTTGAGGTTGTACGCCCACGCGGACTGAGGTGCGCCCGGCCATCGTGGTCGGAGCCGGTCCGTCGGGTCTGGCCGCGGCAACCGCCCTCGCACGCCGGGGCGTCGAGCCGCTTGTCCTTGAGGCCGCCGGTCGGATCGGTGGGCGGCTGGTGACCGACGAGCTCGATGGATTCCTCATCGACCGAGGTTTCCAGGTGGTCAACACGAGCTATCCGGCGCTGCCCAGGTACGCACCTCTCGAATTGCTCGGCCTGCGCCCGCTCCCGTCCGCCGCGAGTGTCCTGTGGGAAGGCCACTGGGTGAACTTCGGAAGCCCTTCCGGGCGCCCGGGCTGATTCCGGCCACGCTCGGCGCCCCCTTTGCGCGTCCGGGCGACCTGATCCGGCTTGGGCTTGCGCTGGGGCGCCTGCT
>JAYUBK010000108.1:0-6673 GCA_043740835.1 Chloroflexota bacterium | reverse complement strand
ACCCGGAGGGCTATCCGATCAGCGACTTCGGGGACGCGATACGGCCCGATTGGCTGCGGGACGCGATCGATGAGCTCAAGCCCTATCAAAAGCCGATTTACGTGACCGAAAACGGGATCGCGACCCGAGATGATGCCTGGCGGGAAGAGTTCCTCCGCGGCCAGCTGGGAGCCGTGCACGAGGCAATCGCCAAAGGGGCCGACGTTCGCGGCTTCTTCCATTGGACTTCACTCGACAACTTCGAGTGGGCTCATGGCTACAACCTGCAGTTCGGCCTCATCGGCGTCGACCGGACGACGCTGGAGCGCACGCCGAAGGGTAGTTATCACCTCTTCGGCCGAATGGCCAAAGCCAACGCGATCGTGGAGTAGCGAGTCGGGGAGACCGTCGATCCGGCGGCCTCTCCTTCGCAGGTCGCGCGTCCTTTGCGGTCGAATCGCTCGTGACCCGGCCGCGCCCCACGGGCGGCCTGGTCGCTAACCGGTAGGATTCGGGCGTGAAAGTTGGGCTGTCGGTCCCCTATACGGACCACATCCCCCGCGAGATGGTGGTCGAGTTCGTCCGGGCCGCCGATCGCCTGGGTTACGAGACCCTCTGGATCGCCGAGGCGTACGGATGGGACGCGTTCACGGTCCTGACGCAGCTTGCCGGCCAGACCGAGCGAATCAAGCTCGGAACCGGCATCGTCAATGTATTTAGTCGGAGCCCGGCGCTCATCGGGCAGACGGCCGCCTCCCTCGACTCGATAAGCAACGGCCGCTTCGTCCTCGGCCTCGGTACCAGCGGCCACCAGGTCGTGTCCGGCTGGCACGGAGTGCCCTTCGACCGCGGCGTGCGGCGAATGCGGGAGACGATTGACATTGTTCGCCTGGTTCTTGCTCGGGAGCGGGTCGTCTATGACGGCGAGATCTTCCACCTCGAGATGGGGCTCAAGCTAATCACCCACCCGGTTCGGCGCAGGATCCCTATTTACCTGGCCACCCTGACGCCCACCGGCGTCCAACTCGCCGGCGAGCTCGCCGACGGCTGGCTGCCCGTGTTCTTCTCTCCAGCCCACTTCGAGTCGGTCATCAAGCCCGACCTCGAGAAGGGCGCCGCCAGATCCGGAAGGCCGCTCTCCGACCTTTCGATCTGTCCCATCCAGTCGGTTGTCGTAACCGACGACCGGGCGGCCGGCCGGGACCTGGTCCGCCCTCACCTGAACCTCTACATCGGAGGGATGGGGTCGCGCGAGAAGAACTACTACAACCAACTTTTCCGCCGCTACGGATTCGAGGAGGAAGCGGCCCGCATCCAGGACCTCTACCTGGAGCGGCGCAAGGAGGAGTCGTTGAAGCTGATCAGCGATGAGATGGTCGACCTGGTGACGATCATCGGCCCGGCCCAGGAGTGCCAGGAGCGCATCGCGGAGCTTGAGAAGGCCGGGATAAATGAGATCTCGGTGGCACTTTCGGTACCCGGCAACGACCCCGTGGCGATGATGTCGGCCCTGGAAGCGCTTGCTCCGAAATGAGTTTGCCGAAATGAGTTTGCCGAAGTGATCTTGAAGGTAGCGGGCCTGGTCGCCGTCGTGGCCGCCTGCGTCGGGTACCTCGTCTACAGTGCCACCGGCTCCTCGGCCGAGTACTACCGGACGGTGGGCGAGTTGAAGCACGACCACGCCACGGGCGACGCGCGGGTGCTCGGCACCGTTCAGGACGACGTTCAGCGGATCGGGGGAGGGCTCGAGGTCAAGTTCACGGCCACCGACTCCGGCTCGTCCATGCTCGTCGACTACAGGGGCCAACTGCCGGACATCTTCCGGCCCGGGATCCAGGTCGTCGTCGAGGGCCGGATGAACGCGGATGGCATCTTCGTCGCGAAGACGCTGCTCGCGAAGTGTCCCTCGCGCTTCACGGCCGCCGCACCCAGGTAAGCGTGCTGATCGCCCAGGCCGGCGCGGGCGCGCTGCTCGCGGGGCTCGCCCTCGCCGCCTTCGCCGCCCTCCTCTCCTTCTGGGCCGGGAGGCGCGAGGATGTCCTGCTCGCGCTGGTCGGCAGGCGGGCGTTCTGGGCAGCGGCGGTAGCTGTCGTGGTCGCCTCGCTCAGTCTCGAAGTGGCCTTTCTGACTCACGATTTCTCGATCCTCTTCGTCGCCACTCACTCCGACCTCGCGACGCCGACGCCCTTGCTGGCAGCCGCGTTCTATTCCGGACAGGAGGGCTCGCTCCTGTACTGGACTCTCGTCCTGGCCGTCCTCGGCTCGATCTCGCTGGTGGGCCTGGGAGGCGCCCGGCTGCCCGCCTTCGCAACCGGCGTCCTGGCCACACTGCTCGCCTTCTTCCTGGTCGTCCTCTCTTTTGTCGCGCCGCCCTTCGCGTCTCTCGCTGTGGCCCCTCCCGATGGCCTAGGGCTCAACCCGATACTCCGCGACGGCGGGATGCTCATCCACCCGCCCTTCCTCCTCGCCGGCTTCAGCTCGTTCGCCGTGCCCTTCAGCTTCGCGATCGCCTCGCTTCTGGCCGGGCGTGTTGACGCCGGTTGGATCGCCCATACCCGCCGCCTGGCATTGCTGGCGTGGGGGCTGCAGTCGGCCGGTCTGACGCTCGGGATGTGGTGGGCTTACCACGTGCTCGGCTGGGGTGGCTATTGGGGCTGGGATCCAGTCGAAAACGTCGCCCTGCTGCCTTGGCTGGCCACGACCGCCTACCTCCACTCCGCCCAGGTCCAGGAACGCCGCGGGATGCTCCAGTCGTGGAACTTCGGGCTGGTGATCATGGCCTACTGCCTGGCGGTCTTCGGGACCTTCGTCGTCCGCAGCGGGATCATCCAGTCGGTCCACTCATTTGCGTTGAGCGCAATCGGCCCCTGGTTCCTCTTTCTCCTTGCAGCACTCGTGATCGTCTCAGGCTTCCTGCTCGCGCTGCGCGCCCCGCAGCTGCGGTCGGGACTCCAGGTCGAGTCGGCACTGTCAAGAGAGGGCGTGTTCCTGCTTCAGAACCTTCTCTTCCTTTCTCTCGCCTTCGCAGTCTTCTGGGGCACCGTTCTGCCGCTTGTCTCGGACCTTGTCACGGGCCGGCAGGCGGTGGTCGGCCCCGCCTTCTACGAGCGCGTGACCGGCCCGCTCTTCCTCGCCATCCTCGCTCTCCTGGCGGCCGGGCCGCTTCTTCCCTGGCGGCGTGCCGGGCGAGCCTGGCTGCGGCCGCTGCGCATTCCACTCCTGGCCGCGGCAGGCGGGCTGGCAGCCCTCCTTGCCGCGGGTGTTCGCGACGTGGCGCCCCTCGTCACCGGGCCCGTGCTCAGCGCGGCCGCCGCGACCAGCATCTGGGAGTACGTTCGCGGCGCCCGCTTCGCCCGCCGCCTGCCGGGTGCTTGGCTCCCCGCCGCCGCCCGGCTCGCCTCACGCAACCGGCGCCGCTACGGCGCTTACCTCGCCCATCTCGGCATCGTCGTGGCAGCGATCGGTTTCGCCGGCTCCCATTTCTGGCAGCAGGAGACGCAGGCTGTCCTCGGCACCGGGCAGACGCTGGCCATCGGGCACTACCAGCTGACGCTGGCCGGGACGGAGACGACTCAGACCGGCGCCCGGACCGAGTACCGGGCCACCTTCCTGCTCGGGAGTGAGCGGCTGGAGGCGGGGAGGACGGTCTACGCGGACTTCGGAGGCCAATCCTCGACAGCGGTGGCCATCCGCAGCACAGTTTTCGAGGACCTTTACGTCGTGCTGGCCGACGGCACGGTGCCCGGTCAGGCCACGGTTACCGTGTTCGTGAATCCCCTGGTGCCCTGGATCTGGACGGGCGCCGCCCTCCTGATCCTGGGCACCCTGCTGGGCAGCTGGCCGGGCGGAACCCGCCGTCCGGAGTCGGCACCGCTGGTTGCGCCGCGCACGGTGTTGGCCGCAGGGGGTGGGCGATGAGACTGAACCCCCGCCAAGTGGTTATTGCGCTCGCTGTCGTCGCCGGCTTCGCCCTTGCCGGCTACGGCGCCTCGCAGCTGGTCGGCTTTCACAAACCCGTGGCGCCCGACCTCGCCGTCGAACAGAGGCTCATGTGCCCGCAATGCCAGGGCGTACGCCTCGACGTCTGCGATCGGCCGATCTGCGACGACATGCGTGCCGACATCCGGCGCCGGCTCGCGGCCGGCGAGGGACAGGCCTCGATCGTCGCCGGCTACGAGGCGACCTATGGCCCGGCCATCCTTGCGGCTGCGGGTGCTTCAAACGTCTCGGGTCTGGTGCCCTGGCTATTCGTGCTGATCGGCCTCGTGCTGCTGGGCAGCCTCGCCCTCGGCCGTGGCGCTCCTGCCGACCCGGGGCCTCCAGCCGAGGTCGGTCCCCGCGCCCGCCCTCCCGCCGGCCAGTTGGTGGATCGCGAGCTATCCGCCTGGAGGTCCGGACGATGAGCCTCGTCTGGGCGAGTGCCCTGCTGGTCCTCTCCTTGCCATTCCTCCTCTGGCCGCTGTTGCGCCACCATGACCTCACCGGCGCGGCCGCGGCTGCGACGGCGCTTCGGCGGGAAGAGGAGACCCGCCGGGCTGCGCGAGAGACGGCGCTTTTGGCCATCGAGGAGGTCGAGTTGGATGAGGCGTCGGGCCGGCTCGACCCAAGCGACGCGCGAAGCCGGCTCGAGGAGTTGCGAAGCGACGCGGAGCGGATCCTCCGCCTGCCATGAGGGCGATCGAGGCCCGCGGCCTCGGCCAGCGCCACGGGAGCCGCACCGTCCTCGCCGGAGTCGACCTCGACGTCGAGGTGGGGGAGTCGGTGGCGGTGCTGGGGGAAAACGGCTCGGGCAAGACGACCCTCCTGCGCATCCTCTCGACGGCCAGCCGCCCGGCAGCCGGGAGTCTCAAGATCCTCGGCCTCGAGGCGCCGTCGCACCGCGAGCAGCTGCGGGCACGGATCGGGTACCTGGCTCATGCCGGCGGCCTCTACCCGGCGTTGACCGCTCTCGAGAACCTGGAGTTCTACTGCGATCTCTACGGGGTGGAGAGGGCGCTGGCTGCGCAGGTGCTGGAGGAGGTCGGCCTGGCCGGGGCGCGCAGGCGGCGGGCTTCCGAGCTTTCGCGGGGGATGCAGCAACGTCTCGCCCTGGCCAGAACCATCCTTCACGCGCCGGAGATCCTCCTGCTCGACGAGCCCGACGCCGGCCTCGACGAAACCGGGCGTGAACTGCTCGGTCGGCTCTCCCGGGGCCGCACGTTGGTGCTCGCAACCCACGACGTCGACCTCGCCGAGCGGCTCTGCGGTCGCCTCCTCCGCCTTGCGGCTGGCCGCGTTGTGGGGCAGTCGGACCTGGCGAGAACCCCGCGGTGAGGTTTTTCCAGGTCGCCGCCGCTGTGGCCCGCAAGGACCTTCGAACCGAACTTCGGAGCCGCGAGATACTCCCTGCCCTGGGGCAATTTGCCATCCTCGCCCTGCTGGTGGCCAACTTCGCCTTCGACATCGACGCGTCCAACAGCGCCCGCATCGCCCCCGGGATCCTCTGGATGGTGCTCGTATTCGCCGGTCTGGTCGCATTCGGCCGCACCTTTTCTGCTGAGCGCGACCAGGGTTCCCTGGAACCGCTGCTCTTGACTCCTGCCAGCCGGACGGCGATCTTCGCGGGTAAGGCGGCAGCCGCCGCCTTGATGCTCGTCGCCTGCGAGGTCGTGCTCCTGCCCGCTCTCGGCCTCCTGTTCAACACCCCGATCCTTTCGCTGCCCCTGATCGCCGCGCTTTTGCTGGCGACGATCGGGATGGCGGGGCTGGGCTGCCTATTCGCGGCGCTGGCGGCGCAGACGCGGGCGCGTGACCTTCTCCTCCCCGTACTCGCGATCCCGATCTGGATTCCATTCGTGGTGGCCGGGGGCCGCGCGGCACAGCTGGCCATGGGCGACGGCGGAGGAGGATCCCCGAACCAGGCACTCGCGCTGCTTCTCGACTTCGACATACTCTTCGTCGTGGCCGCTTCGCTGACGGCAAGGTTCGTCCTCGATGACTAGACGCCTGCCCGTGCTCGCGGGCGGAGCTGCGGCTGCCATGGTCGTTGCCGGACTGATGATCTTCCTGTACGCCCCGGCCGATGCTCTCGAAGGCGAGGTTCAGCGGATCTTCTACCTCCATGTCAGCACTGTCATAGGCGCCTACGTCGCCTTTACGACGGTCGCAGTGTGCAGCGTTCTCTACCTCTGGCGGGAGAGCCGGGTGGCGGATCGAATCGCGGTCGCCGCGGCCGAGGTCGGGTTGCTCTTCACGACGGTCACCCTTGTGATGGGTTCGCTTTACGGAAAGGCGATCTGGGGCACGTACTGGACGTGGGATGCCCGACTCACTTCCACGCTCGTCCTCTGGCTGATTTATGGGGCCTACATCCTCGTCCGCCGGATCGCGAGTCCCGGCCGCCAGGCCGCCCGCTTCGCCGCCGTCGTGGGAATCATCGGAGCGCTCGACATCCCGATCGTCCACTTCAGCGTCACCTGGTGGCGCACCCAGCACCCCCAGTCGGTTCTCACCGCAGCGGGCGGCCCGGCGCTGCCGCCCGAGATGCTCGCCACCTTTTTCGTGACACTGGCTGCCACCCTCTGCTTGGGCCTGGTTCTCGTCCTCGTGCGCTACCGGATCGAGGCCATGACCGAATCCATCGCGATCACCGTCGAGGAGCGGCAGGCGGCGTGACGTACCTCGTGGTCGCGTATGTGGTCGCCTTTCTCCTGAT
>JAYUBK010000107.1:0-6695 GCA_043740835.1 Chloroflexota bacterium | reverse complement strand
TCCATCGACCCGGTGAAGACGAAGTTGACTCCAGTCAGGGGTCCGTCGTCCAAAGCCGCCGCCTCGAGAGGGCTGATTCCGGCGGCGAGCAGACTCTCGACGAGCTCGCCTCCGTGACCTTCGAAGTAGCGCTTGAGCTCGGTGGCCAGGCTGGGGCCGACCCCCTCCACGGCGCGCAGCTCCTCCTCGGATGCAATCCGAATGCGCTCCAGGGTGCCGAACTCGGCCGCCAGGAGGTCCGCCGTAGCCTCGCCCACCTGCGGGATGCCCAGCCCGTAGAGGAAGCGGCCCAAGGTCGGCGACTTCGACTCGTCCAGGCGGCGCCGCAGATTGTCGGCGGAGATCTTCGCGAAATGGTCCAGCTCAATCAGCTGCTCGACAGTCAGCGAGAAGAGGTCGGAGGGGTCCTTGACCAGCCCCTTGTCAAGTAGCTGTTGGAGTGTCGAGTAGCCCAGTCCCTCGATGTTGAGGGCGCCACGCGATGCGAAGTGGCGGAGGCGTTCCAGCGACTGGGCCGGGCAGAAGGGGTTGATGCAGCGATGGGCGACGTAGGGCTCCTCGCGGACGACCTCGCCGCCACAGCGGGGACAGGTCGCCGGCATCTTCCAGCCTGGCTCGGGATCCCTCACCGAGACGATCTCGGGAATCACGTCGCCGGCGCGATGGACAACGACCCGCGCGCCCACGTGGACGCCCTTCTCGTTGACCTGATCCTCGTTGTGCATGGTGATGTTGCGGACCGTCACGCCGCCCACGATCACGGGTCGAACGTGGGCCACGGGAGTCAGGACACCTGTCCTCCCGACGTAGCAGGCGATCTCCTCGACGACAGTCTCCGCCTGCTCCGGCGCGTACTTGAAAGCGATCGCCCAGCGGGGTGAGCGTGCGACGAAGCCAAGCTCCTGTTGCTGGTCGTGCCTGTCGACCTTGAGCACGACGCCATCAATTTCATGCGCGAGCTCGTGGCGATGGTCGTGCCAGTGCCGGTGGAACGCGATGACAGCGTCGACATCGGCGAGGCGGCGGCGGTGCGGGTTGACGCGGAACCCCATCTCTTCGAGACCGTCGAGGACTGCCCACTGGGATCGGGCAGGGCCCGCCGGGTCGAGCGTGTAGATGAACGTCTGGAGGTTTCGAGAGGCCGTCACGCGGGGGTCGTTCTGCCGGACGCTTCCCGCGGCCGAGTTGCGCGGGTTGACGAAGCGCTGGCGCCCAGCCGCCTCCATCTGCTCGTTGAGCCTCTCGAAGGCCTCGAGTGGGAAATAGACCTCTCCCCGGACCTCGAACTCCTCGGGGAGACCGGTGAGCGGCTTCAGCTTCAACGGTACCGAGCGCAGCGTCCTGATGTTGGCCGTGACGTCCTCGCCGATCGAACCATCACCGCGCGTGGCCGCCCTCACCAGCTTGCCCTGCGAGTAGGCGAGGCTTATCGCGAGGCCGTCGATCTTGAGCTCGCCGACGTAGCCCGCGTCATCGCCCACCACTGACCGGACCCGCTTGTCCCAGGCCCGGATCTCCGCTTCGTCGAAGGCGTTCTGAAGCGACAGCATCGAGGATCGATGCTTGACCTTCGCGAACTGCGAGCTGAGCTCACCGGCACCGACGCGCTGGGTTGGCGAGTCGGCCGTGACCAGCTCGGGATTGGCCTCCTCGACCTGGCGCAGCTCGAGGTAGATGGCGTCGTACTCGGCGTCGGAGACCTCGGAGTCGTCGAGGACGTGGTACGCGTAGTCGTACCTGCGAACGAGGTCGCGCAGCTCCTCGACCCGTTGTGCGAGGACCTTGTCGGTCAAGCCGGCAGTTTCTCGAGGTTGGCCAGGGTGCCGCTGAGGATCTTGAGGCCGGCGCGGTCGAATTTGACCACGAGTTCCTCGTCAGTTCGGGTGAGGGTCGACTTGATGATCACACCCGAACCGAAGGTCGCGTGGCTTACGCGCTGTCCTTCGCGGAAACGCTGGATCGGGGGCGGCGCCGGCGCGGCCTTCACCGACTGTTCCATGAAGCGTTGCTTGTAGTCCTGGCGAGGAGGTGGCACCGGAATCCTGCCCTCGCGCGGAGGGCTTATGAGGGCCTGGGGGATGTCGCCGAGGAAGCGGCTCGGCATGCCGGCGGCCGCCTGCCCGAAGAGATGGCGGCGGAAGGCGCAGGTCAGGTAGAGCCTGTCGCGGGCGCGCGTGATGCCGACGTAGCAGAGGCGGCGCTCCTCGTCGATGCCGGTCTCCTCCTCCAGCGCCCGCTTGTGCGGAAGCAATCCTTCCTCGAGGCCGACCAGGAAGACGACTGGAAACTCGAGGCCCTTGACCATGTGGAGGGTGATCAGGGTGACGCCCTCGTCGCCCTCCTCGTAGCCATCGACGTCTGAAGCCAGGGTCACCTCCGAGAGGAGGGCGTTGAGACCGTCGGCGAGGTCGAGCGGGTCAAATTCCTCGGCGAGGCCGTGGACCTCCTGCAGGTTCTCGATGCGCGCCTCGCCCTGCGGTGTGCCGTCGTCGTAGAAGGTGCGCAGGTCCATCACCTCGATCACGAGATCGACGAGCTCGCTCGGCCGCAGAACGCCGACCGAGAGTCGAAGCGTTTTCAGCTGCTGGAGAAAGTTGTCCAAAGGCCCAAGGGCGGCCTTGGGGACGCCCGCGAAGGTGGCCTCCTCGAGCGCCTGATAGACCGAGATGTCCCGCTCGCGCGCGTAGGCGAGGAGCCTGTCGACCGTGACATTGCCGATTTTCCGGCGGGGCACATTGACGATCCGGGCGAAGCTGACCGTGTCGGCGGGGTTGGCGAGAATGCGGAGGTAGGCAAGCAGGTCCTTGACCTCACGTCGTTCCCAGAACTTGAGGCCGCCGACCAGCCTGTACGGCACCCGCCGCCGGTTGAAGACGTCCTCGAAGCCGCGGGACTGTGCATTGGTCCTGTAGATGACCGCAAAGTCGGAGTGCTTGCGTTTCTCGAGCCGGCGCACTCGATCGATCTCGTCGGCGACGAACTCCGCCTCTTCGACCTCGTTGTAGGCCTGGACGGCGATCACCTTCTCGCCGCCTTTGCGGTCTGTCCAGAGCCGTTTGGGAGCCCTTTCGGGGTTGTGCTGGATGACGTGGAAGGCCGCGTCCAAGATGGACTGGCTGGAGCGGTAGTTCTGCTCAAGGTTCACCACCTTGGCGTCCGGGTAGTCGCGCTGGAAGTCGAGGATGTTCCGGACATCAGCGCCCCGGAAACCGTAGATGCTCTGGTCGTCGTCGCCGACCACGGCCAGGTTTCGGTGCTGCTCGGCCAACAACTTCACCATCACGTATTGCGCGTGGTTGGTGTCCTGGTACTCATCGACGAGGACATAGCGGAAGCGGTCCTGCCAGTACTCCAGTGCATCCGGGTGGTCACGGAGGAGCCTGACGACGTTCAGGAGGAGGTCGTCGAAGTCGAGTCCCCCCGAGCGCCGCAGCAGCTGCTCGTACTCCTCGTAGGCCCGGCGGACCACCTCATCGAAGTAGTTCCGATTCGGAATGCCGGCCGGGCCCTGGAGCTCGTTCTTTGCGTTTGAGATCGCGTTGGCGATCATCGAGGGCGGGTAGCGCTTGGGATCGAGGCCCATTCCATCCAGCACTCTTCGCAGGGCGGCACGGGTGTCGTCGTCGTCGAAGATCGTGAAGCTGCGCTCGAATCCGAGGCGCGGGGCCTCCCGCCGGAGCATCCGAACGGCGGTGTGGTGGAACGTCCCAACCCACATGTCGCCGGCCTTCTCTCCGACAAGGGTCGCGACTCGCGCGCGCATCTCGCGAGCAGCCTTGTTGGTGAAGGTGACAGCAAGGAGGCGGTCGGGCCATACCTTTTTCCTGGCGATGAGATAGGCGATGCGGGTGGTGAGAACCCTGGTCTTTCCGCTGCCGGCCCCGGCGAAGATGAGGAGAGGTCCCTCGGCATGCTCGACCGCCTCGATCTGTTGCGGGTTGAGACCCTCCAGGAGCGTGGAGGGATCAACGTGAAGAGCCTGGGATTGAGTCACCGTGAATGAGTTTAGGGGCCGGTCATCGCTGGTAGAGTGGGGTTGCCCATGGCCATAGACAGCGCCGCGGCAGGACGTGATCGCCTCCTCTACGAGGTAGCCGCCGACCTCACCTCCACGCTCGACCTCGACGAGGTTCTCAGCAAGGTGATGGACAAGGTCATCGAGCTCATGAGGGCCTCGCGCGGGTTCATCGTCCTTGTCGAGGACGACGTGATGCGCGTCCGCGTCGCCCGCTCGGAATCCGGCGAGGATACCTCGAAGACCGACTTCAGCTTCTCGAAATCCGTCATCGAGACGGTCGTCTCGGAGGGCAAGGCAGTCCTCACGGACAACGCCCAGACAGACGACCGATTCAAGGGTCAGGAGTCGGTGATCATGCGCAACCTGCGCTCGATAATCGCCGCCCCTCTGATCGTCCGCGGCGACGTCATCGGCGCCGTCTACATCGACAACCCCCTCAAGGCCGGCATCTTCAAAGAGTCGGACAAGGAGCTTCTGCAGGCAGTCACCCACCAGGCCGCCATCGCCATCGAGAACGCCCGCCTCTACACCCAACTGAAGGCCAGCTACGACGTCTCCGAGAAGCTGCGGAAGACGTTCGAGCGGTACGTCAACAAGCAGGTCATGGAGAGGGTCCTCAACGACCCCCAGGGCGACTTCCTCGCCGGGGAGCGACTCAAGGTGACGATGCTGGCCTCGGACATCGAGGGCTTTTCAACCCTCTCCCAGGAGATGGAGGCGGAGGACATGGTCACCCTCCTCAACGATTACTTCCGCCAGATGGTGGACATCGTCCTCGACCATGGCGGCAACATCGACAAGTTCCAGGGCGACGGACTGCTCGTCGTTTTCGGTGCCCCGGTCCCAGTCGAAGACTCGGCTCAGCGGGCCGTGGCAGCGGCGCAGGACATGATGAAGGTCATCGCTGAGATCAACGGCCCGAGGCACAAAGTTGGGGACCCCCCACTCCATGTCGGCATCGGGCTCGACTCCGGCTACGTAGTCGGCGGCAACATCGGCTCCGAGCGCCGCCTGGAATACACGTTGATCGGCGTGCCCGTCAATAACGCGGCCTACCTCTCAAAGATCAGGCCCGCCGCGACACTTCTGTCACAGAACACCTATCGCCTTGTCGCCGACTCGGTCAAGGCCGAGGCGCGCGCCCCCATGACCCTCAAGGGCGCCCACAAGCCAATCCCGATCTACTCGCTAGGGTCCACCTAAACCACTTTTCGGCGTGAGCTAGGGACGATCGGAGCGGGCGGCCCAACTCTTGGTTTTCGCGGAAACGCCGGCAGGCGTCGTCTGGCTCTTGAGAAGATATTCACGCGCGCCAAGGCGCAGGCCGCGTTCGATGAGCGGGGGCTCGCCGTAGTTGGAGAGGATGAGGACGGGTATGTGGCGCGTCTTGTCGTCGCTGCGGAGCGCCTCGAGTACTGACATGCCGTCCATCTTGGGCAGGCGGACGTCGAGGAAGATGATGTGTGGGCGCTTGTCCTGGGCGAGGCGGAGACCCTCCTCCCCATCGGCGGCGACGCTGACCGTGTAGCCGTCCATCTCGAGCTTGAGCTTGTACATCTCGGAGACTGCCGGGTCGTCCTCGACGAGAAGAACGTGCAAGCCAGCGGTCGCCATCGCCGCTAATAGTAATTGACCCCGAAGCGATATAAGTGTTTTTCCGATTTGGGGGGCGACTCCACCCTGCGTTTGTGGGGCTACCTTAAATCCCGAAGCGCTGCGCCATGACCGGATCGTTGTAGGTTCGCCGCGCCAGCTGCGCCCAAATCGGTCGGCCGTCGCCGGGGATGACGACAACCGGCGTGTCCAGCGGCGTCCACGAGAAGAGCTCGTCGATTGGACCGTAGGGCAGCCCGACGCACCCGTGCGAGCCATAGCCGCCAAGGTTCGAGCCGGGCCCATACCAACCCCGCCACCAGGAGTCGTGGATTGCCTCGCCGCTGGGGTGGAACCACATCGCGTACTTCACCGTCAGATCCGGGTACCAGTAGGGAGAGCTCGGACCCCAGGGCGAGCGCATCAGCCACGGCGCGTCCTTCCGGTAGACACGCATCAATCCGACGTCGGTGGGAAGCTCCGGCCGCCCGGTCGTCACCAGCGTGTGAATGGCCAGGTTGCCATCCTCGTAGGCCCAGAGCTCCTCCGCCGCCAGGGAGATGAGGATCACCTTGTGCGGCAGCCTGGTGACGAACTGCTGGTGGACGGTCGCCGCGAGATCCTGGACGTGCTGGACTGCGACCGTGAGGCCCGCCCGGTCCAGCGACTCGAGGGCCGGGGCGGCATCCTCGAGCTTCGCCACGCTCTCACCGAGGGCCGGTCGGCCGAGAAAGGCGGTCCAGGCCGACTCGTTTCTTCCCTGTGCCACTGCGTCATAGCCGCGCTGCCTAAGGCCGGCGAGAGAGTTGTAGTAGTCGCGCGCCTGCTGTTCGGCCTCGGCCTGAGCGGCCAGCTCGGCCTCCCGCTGTGTCTTGAGGCGTGCCACCTCGGCCGCAGGCGCCGCGAGCGCCTCGACCACCGGCCAGAGATCGGTGGGTGAGTGGATCCCCGAGACTTTCAGTTCCGCAGCGTCCGCATCGGAGGCGGCCGTGGCCAGCACCGAGTCATCGATTCCGATTCGGCGGGAATCGGCGATGAGGCGGCGCAGATCGGCGATCGGCTGGAGGGCCGACGCCTGCGCGAT
>JAYUBK010000106.1:0-1983 GCA_043740835.1 Chloroflexota bacterium | reverse complement strand
AGGATCCTTTCGATCGCCTTGCCGCCGACCTCGGCCTCCTCGGCGGTGTGCTCGAGGGTCATTCGGTCCTTCTCAGCCTGGCGGTTACCGGCGAGGAGGACGATCGGCCCCGCGTAGGTGGCCTGGAGCGAGAGGACGAGGTTCAGGAGGATGAACGGATAGGGATCGAACTTTCGGTTGGCCAGCCAGACCACGTTGACGAGTACCCAGAGGAGCATGAACGCGGTCTGGACGATCAGGAAGGGCCATGAACCCATCCCCGCCGACAGGCGGTCAGCGATCATCTCGCCCCGCGTCGCCTTGTCGTGATGGGCGATGTTCACGGGGTGCTCGTTGGCGTCAAGCCTCGCTTTTCTTCTCTTCAGGATTGAGGTCAGGTCCGTTTCGATGTCCTGAACCCCGTCCTGGCTTTCGGAGACCGCCATCCGCGTGGGGACTTTACGGGCCGTCGGGATCGCTGTCCACAGGATGGTCGCCGTCCCTCGCCTTGAGGACCGACTCCGCCTCTTCATCGGTCAGCGGCTGGTCGGACTCCCAACCCCGGACCGGCTTGGCGTAGACCCTGCAGCGCTCGCGGTGGTAGATCCCATTCACAACGACTCCGTCTCCCTTCGCGTCCAGCAGCGAGAGCGCGAATGAGTGGTCTCCACCGACGTCGTTGAAAGCTCGGTAGCGAACGAGGCCGACGTGCTGGAGCGCCGCCGACGCAGGGGGGTCAGAGTCCAGCCACACGCGGCGTCGCAGCTGCCGCTCGAGAGAGGCCTGGCGGCGATGCAGCGCGAGAACGAGGCCAAGGAGGATGACGAGCCCGAAAGAAAGCCCCAGATCGGCGGGCGTCAACTGGGCGCCCCGTCTCCCATCAGCCGACGACGGAGGACTACTTGACCAGCGCGGGGACGATGAAGTCGGCGGCAACCAGCATCGCGACCATCACGACGGCGACGATGCCGATCCGGCGCAGATCGGTCGTGAAATAAGGGACGCGGTCGAGCGGGATTGCAGGGTCTCCCCCCTCGATGACGAAGCGGTTGCGTCCCCGCCCACGCGAGACGATGCCGGGCGCCAGGGACATCTCGACCGCGCGGACGACGGCCTGATCGCCACCGATCCGGCCGCTGACAGGACGCACAGCCGAACTCGCCGGTGGGCCCGCCGGGACGGGTGCCGGCCTGCGGTTGGTCGCCTTCCTCTTGGCCTTGCGTGCCATCGCGGAAAGTTTAGTCCAAGCCAATCCGAAGGCTGGAGCCACTGCAAACGCTGACAAGGTCCCACGCGGAGCAGGCAGGCGATGACAGGAATTGGTGCTGGATCGTGAGCGAGGGCTTGGGGTGGTTCCGCCTGCCTGCTACCGGGGGCCGGGGGACTCAACGTATTAAGACGTTGGCTACGAGATGTTGTGTCCCACGGTAGTTGTACCTCAAGATGCTGCGCCTGTCAAGCCCACAGCGAAATTGGCGCGGGCCTACCTGTACTCTCGGGCTCAGTGAGTTACTGCATCAATTGCGGAGCGTCGCTCGAGGAGGAGCACCGCTTCTGCCACAAGTGCGGCACCCACCGGTTCGAAGCGGACACTGCCACGCCGGCGAGCCCAGCAGGGCCAATTTCGGCTCCGTTCTCCCCAGCCGGCCCGGTCCTCGATGCGCGCCGGGCCGCACTCATGGAGGAGGTTGCACCCCAGCTTTCGCTGGTCTCGTTCCTCTGTGCCGCAGGGGCGGTCTTCTGGGCGATCCTGCTGGCTCAGACCGCGGCGGTGATCGCCGCTCCAAACGGGCGGGCCGGGATCGTCGACCTGCTCGCCAGGTCGGGCGTCGCGCCCTCGATGCGAACTGCAGGCCTTATCACCTACGCGGCCCTTCTGATCCTCATCTGCATGGTGCCGATGGCGCTCCACGGGATCGCCTACTACGCACTCAAGGCCCGCCGCCGCTCCGGCTGGGTGATGGGAGTCCTGCTGGCGGGAGCCTGGTCGTTCGTGCTGGTCGG
>JAYUBK010000105.1:0-1984 GCA_043740835.1 Chloroflexota bacterium | reverse complement strand
GGCAGCGCTCCCGGACCTCGAAGACGGCGTCACGAAAGGTCTCGCTGGAAGGAGTCCGGCTGCGGACGACTGGCGCGCAGTCAGTTCGGACGATGACCCGGTGGGACGGCCATCTATGAGCCGCAAGGTCGAGCGCACCGGCGCAGATCAGGGCCTCCAGTTGTGCAGAACCGCCGACGTGCGTGAAACCGAACGATTCGGTATAGACGGCCCGCCCCTTAACGAAAACGGCCAAGCCACAACCGGCCCGGCCTTCTTTATCAAGCGCTGCGTCCACGTAGATGACGAGGCACTCTCTCAAGCGGCATTCCTCCAGAAAAACGTGGTGGTGGGAAGGAAGGTGCGGGCCGAGCTGTTAGCGCCGAGTTTAACAGCATGTGGGGGACATTCAACCCCCAATCCACAACATGTGGATTACCCTTGGATAAGTTCATGTCAGTAGCGTTCCAACGCCCCACCGAGGTCGCCGTCGTCGGCGCCGGAATCGCCGGCTGCACCATCGCCTGGGAGCTGGCGAGACGCGGCGTTCGGGTGACGCTCCTCGAGCGCGACGCGATCGCCTTCCATGCGTCGGGCCGCAACATGGGCCTGCTCCTGAACCAGACCGAGCCCGGCGTGGTGCAGATCATGCAGCGCTCCATCGCCATCTACCGGGAGCTGGAGGACGGGCCGGTGCAGTTCGCGCTCCGCTCCCAGCGCCAGATGCTGGTGGCCGCCAACGAAGCGCAGCTCCTCGTCACCCGCGGGCGCGCCGACGAGCTCCGGAGAATCGGCGTCCTTGCTCACGAGGTGCCGATCGCCGAGCTGCTTCGTGAGTGCCCGCAGCTGAATCCGGACTTGGCCGGCGCCTATGTCGTCGAGAACGCCTGGGCTCTGGACCCCTGGGCCGCGACCGCCGCCTTCGCGGAAGCTGCACGCGAGGCCGGTGCCGACATCCGGACGGGCGTGCGGGCGTCGCAGGTCAGGATCGAGAGCGGCCGGGTCGTGGGTCTGGTAACCGACGACGGCATCCTCGCCGCCGACGCGGTCGTGCTCGCCAGCGGTCCCTGGCTCGCCGAGCTGTGGCGGCACGCGCCCGTCGGCAGCGGCCGCGGCTGGGTTTTGCGGACCGGCCGGCTCCCCTTCCCCCTGCCGTGGATCCTCGAAGAGATGACGTGGCCCGACCAGGACGAGCTGGGTCGCGGCGCGCGCTCACCCAGGCTGAGCGAGGTGGCGGCGGGTTACGACAGTCCGGTGGCCGAGGCCATGGCCCTGGCGCCGATGCCCGAAGGTGACGCACTCCTGGGCACTTCCCTCTCCCCCAGCCTCCGCGATACGTTCGAGGGAGTTGACATGCCGCGCCGGATCGCGGCCCGGGCCCTCGCGGCGGCACCCGGGATGGGCGACCTCCAGATCACCGCGGGTTGGTTCGGGCTCCGCCCGATGACGCCGGACGGGATGCCCATCGCAGGCGGCGCGGGCCCGGGTGCCGATGGTCTCTTTCTCCACGGCGGCCATGGCTCGATCGGGATGATGTCAGCCCCCGCGACGGCGCGCTGGCTGGCGGAAGAGATCGTGCGAGGACAACCTCCCGACGAACTGCGGGAGTTTCGCCCGGACCGGTTCTAGCCGGGTGTCTCGGCGCCGATCGCATGGTAGCCGCCGTCGGCATGGATCAACTCCCCGGTCGTCGCCGGCATGAAGTCGGAGAGCAGCGCGCAGGTAGTGCGCGCGATGGCGTCCGCCGACTTCGAGTTCCAGCCCAGCGGAGCGCGCTTATCCCATGTCGACTCGATCGCCTTGAAGCCCTCGATGCCCTTGGCGGCGATCGTGGAAACAGGTCCGGCGCAGATCGCGTTGACCCGGATCTGGTACTGCCCCAGGTCCCGCGCCAGGTAGCGGCAGATCGCCTCGAGGGCCGCCTTTGAGACGCCCATCCAGTCGTAGGCCGGCCAGGCCTGGGTCGAGTTGTCGAAGTCGAGGGTCACTATCGAGCCGCCGCTCT
>JAYUBK010000104.1:0-6714 GCA_043740835.1 Chloroflexota bacterium | reverse complement strand
CCGGTTTACGAGTCGCTCGTCAACTTCGTCGAAGCCGTGCCCGTGTCCATCCAGCTCCGCCAGGAGAACGACTTCCGGATGGACATGCAGGAGTTGGCAGCGCTCGTCACGCCGCGGACGAAGATGCTCATAGTCAACACGCCGCAGAACCCGACCGGCGGCATTTTGACCGCCGACGACGTGCGCTTCATCGCCGACCTCGCCGGGGAGCGCGACCTGCTCGTCGTCGCCGATGAGATCTATTCGCAGATCTGCTACGGCGAATTCAAGCACGTCTCGCTTCTCGCCGAGCCCGGCATGCGCGAGCGGACGGTCCTCATGGACGGGATGTCCAAGGCGTATGCGATGTGCGGCTGGCGCCTCGGCTACGGCGTGGCACCCCCGGAGCTCGCCTCCAAGTTCGAGACGCTGATGATCAACTCCTCCTCCTGCGCCGCGGCATTCACCCAAATGGCCACCATCGAGGCGCTTACCTCACCGGAGTCAGAGCGTGCCGTCGAGGCGATGGTCGGGCAGTTCCAGCGCCGGCGCGACATCATGGTGGACGGCCTCAACCGGATCCCCGGCTTCAAATGCAATCGGCCCGAGGGCTCCTTCTACGCCTTTCCCAACATCGAGGCAACCGGTTTCAACGAGCGCGACCTGGCGGACCGCCTCCTCAACGAGACGGGTGTCGCCGTCCTCCCGGGAACCGCCTTCGGTGCCGCCGGCAGGGGCTTCATCCGGCTCGCCTACACGAACTCCGAGGCGAACATCGCGAAGGCCCTCGAGAAGGTCGAGGCGTTCATCCGGGCGAATTGAGCAATCAACCCTGCTGCGCAGGCTCGACCCGCTGCTGCCTCGGCGGGGTGCCTTGAGGCACACTATCGGCCATGACTGAAAACCCGGGTCACGCGATCGAGACGATGTTTCTTGAAGCGCGGCGCTACCCGCCGTCGGCCGAATTCGCCGGCAGGGCCAACGCCGGACCCGAAATTTACGAGAGATCTTTCGACGAGTTCTGGACGACCGAAGCGCGTGCCAGGATCACCTGGGTCGAGGACTTCACGAAGCTCTACGAGTGGGAGCCTCCCTTTGCGAAGTTCTACCTCGGCGGCAGGCTCAACGTCTGCTTCAACTGCGTCGACAGGCACGTCGAGTCCGGCCGCGGGGACAAGGTGGCCTATTACTTCGAGGGCGAGCCCGTGGGAGATCGCCGGACGATCACCTTCAGCGACCTCCAGCGGGAGGTCGTCAGGTTCGCCAACGGGCTCAGGAAGCTGGGCGTCGGAAAGGGGACCGCGGTCGGCATCTACATGGGGATGGTCCCCGAGCTGCCGATCGCCATGCTCGCCTGTGCTCGTCTTGGCGCTCCCCATACCGTCGTCTTCGGCGGCTTCTCAGGGGAGTCTCTGTCCGACCGCCTCAACGACATGGGCTGCGCTGTCCTGATAACCCAGGACGAGGGCTGGCGGCGCGGCAGGGAGGTCCCGCTGAAGGCGAATGCAGACGCGGCGCTCATGAATGCGCCGGGGGTCCGCTGGAGCGTGGTCCTGCGCCGGACGGGAGGCGACGTGCCCATGACCGAGGGTCGTGACGTCTACTGGCACGACCTCATCGCCGAAGCCGCCGACGACCCCGAGTCATGCCCCTGTGAGCCGATGGACTCCGAAGATCTGCTCTACCTGCTCTACACCAGCGGCACGACCGCCAAGCCCAAGGGCATCGCTCATACGACCGCCGGCTACCTGGTCGGCGTCTCGACGACGCACCACTATGTGTTCGACATCAAGGCCGATTCGGTGTACTGGTGCGCGGCTGACGTCGGCTGGGTCACCGGTCACAGCTACATCGTCTACGGACCGCTCGCCAACGGCACCACCGGCGTCCTCTATGAGGGGACCCCGGACTTCCCGGACCGGGACCGCTGGTGGGACATCGTCGAGCGATATAAGGTCGACATCCTCTACACGGCGCCGACGGCCATCCGAACGCACATGAAGTGGGGTACGGAGTACGCGGCCCGGCACGACCTCTCGTCATTGCGCGTCCTCGGCTCGGTCGGTGAGCCCATCAATCCCGAGGCCTGGGTCTGGTACCGCGAGAACATCGGTGGCGACCGCTGCCCCGTCGTCGACACCTGGTGGCAGACCGAGACGGGGATGATCATGATCACGCCGCTGCCGGGGGTCACGACTCTGAAGCCCGGTTCCGCGACACGACCCTTTCCGACGATCGACGCCGCCGTCTACAGCGAGAGTGGGGAGGAGGTGGCGCCGGGAGGCGGTGGCTACCTCGTCATCCGCAGGCCCTGGCCGGCAATGACCCGGGGCATCTACAACGACCCCGAGCGATTCAAGCAGACGTATTGGAGCAAGTACCCAGACACGTACTTCGTGGGCGACGGCGCGCGCATCGACGAGGACGGCGACTTCTGGCTGCTGGGCCGCGTCGACGACGTCATGAACGTCTCCGGTCACCGCATCTCGACCATCGAGGTGGAGTCGGCGCTTGTCGACCATCCGATGGTCGCCGAGGCCGCCGTGGCCGGTCGCCACGATGCCCAGACCGGCCAGGCGATCGTCGCCTTCGTCACCCTCAAGGGTGGCGATCCGGGCTCGCCCGAGATGATGAAGATCCTTCGAGACCACGTCGCCGTGAAGATCGGCAAGCTGGCCATGCCGGCCAACATCGTTTTCACGCCGGAACTTCCAAAAACGCGCTCCGGAAAGATCATGCGGCGCCTTCTCCGCGACGTGGCCGAAAATCGAGCCCTCGGCGATACGACGACGCTTGCCGATCCGGCCGTTGTCAGCGAGATCGACCGCCTCGCCAGGACCGAGGCGCCAAAGGACGAGTAACTCCCCAGTAACCGGGAAGGATTTACCTTGGGCTCAGCGCGGTTCGTATAACGGTATGGAATCCATTCCTCCGGGAAATCAGGAGCGAGAGAGAAAAGCTATGGCTAAGGCCACATTCGGAGCCGGTTGTTTTTGGGGCGTTGAGGCGGAGTTCCGCCAGATCCCGGGTGTCACCCGCACTGCCGTGGGATACCTCGGAGGGACCCTGGAAAATCCCACCTACCAGGATGTCTGCTCGGACAGGACGGGCCATGCGGAGGTCGTAGAGGTCGAGTTCGACCCCGAGGTCGTGTCCTATGAGAGCCTCCTGCACCGTTTCTGGGATCTTCACGACCCCACTCAGTTGAACCGCCAGGGCCCGGACTGGGGTCGCCAGTATCGCTCGGCGATCTTCTTCCATACGCCCGAGCAGCATGCGGCCGCCGTCGCCTCCAAGGCCGCTGCGCAACAGGCCTTTCCGAAGCCGATAGTGACCGAGGTAACACCGGCGTCCACTTTCTACGTGGCCGAGGACTACCACCAGCAGTACCTGGAAAAGCGTGGCATGTCCTCCTGCCATGTTTCCCTCAAGACCGCGGAGGTACGCTGAAGATGCAGACCGAAATTCCGCAGACCGACGCCCAGTGGCGCCAGAAGCTCACGCCTGAGCAGTACGAGGTGCTCCGTGGCAAGGGCACCGAGAGGCCCTTCAGTGGTGAGTACGTTCACACCAAGACCGACGGCGCCTATGTCTGCGCGGGCTGCGGCGCCGAACTCTTCAGCTCGAAGGCGAAGTTCGATTCCGGTACCGGGTGGCCAAGCTTTTTTGAGCCGGCCAACCTCGAGAACATCGAGCTTCACAAAGATCGCAGCTTCTTCATGACGCGCACCGAGGTCGTCTGCAAGCGCTGCGGCGGCCACCTCGGCCACCTCTTCGATGACGGTCCGGCGCCGACCGGACAGCGCTACTGCATGAACTCCTGCTCGCTGGAGCTCAAGCCCGCCGAGTAGGCGTTCATCTAGGCTCTTGGGGAATGGATCTCCTCGAGGCGCTTCGCAACACTCCGACCGCGCGCCGGTTCAGCGAGGAACCGGTGCCGGACGGGATCCTGCACAGGGTCCTGGACAGCGCTCGGTTCGCGCCCAGTGGCGGCAATCGGCAGGGCTGGAGCGTGATCGTGGTTCGCGACCCGGCAACCCGCCGAACGCTCCGCGACCTCTACCTCGAGGCGTGGATTCCCTATATCGCTCGTGGCCGCGCCGCGCTGGGGCCCGATCCCGACCCGGTTCGCGTGCGCGTCATAGAGCGCACGGACAGGTTCGCCCAGGACCTCCACAGGGTGCCGGTTCACCTCCTGGTCGCGGTCGACCTGCGCGCTCTCACGGTCACCGACAAGGACCTGCCGCGCCAGAGCATCGTCGGCGGGGGGTCGATCTACCCATTCACTCACAACATCCTTCTCGCGGCGCGCGGCGAAGGGCTGGCGGCTGCGCTGACGACCCTGATCGTTCCCGCCGAGGAACGCCTCCGCGAGATGTTCCGGATCCCGGAGGAGTTCGCCGTCGCGGCCCTGATCGCACTCGGCTGGCCGGCCGAGCCGCTCGGCCGCCGCCTCACCCGCAGGCCGGTGGAGGATTTCGCGCACCTCGAGAGATTCGACGGAGAGCCACTCACTTCGGGCTAGCGAATGCCATGCCGGCTTCCCCGCCGGCAGCCTAGGCCGGGCTACCGAGCAGTTGAGCGATGACCGTGTCGCGCCGGTTGCGCCAGCGGAGGGCGGCGGCCTCCTCGCCACCGGGCTGGCGGCGCCGACTGGCCGCCTGGCGGAACTGCTCAAGCGCCTCCGGGCGTCGCCTCTCCTCGACAAGGATCATTCCCAAGAGCTCGGCACCGAAGGCGACTGCGAGATCCTGCTCCTGCTTTTCGAGGATGGGCAGGTTTGCCTCGACCAACAGCCGAGCCTCGGCCGGATCGCCGGAGTCGAAGCAGGCGAGGGCGAGATGGAGCTTCAGGCCCGCCACGCGGACACCCTTGCCGCGGACTTCGATCAGTGCGACGGCCTGGGTGAGAAGCTCGCGGGCGGCCTCCGGGTCGCTCCAGACCTCGGTGCGGCCGAGCCCACCGAGCGCCTCCGACTCCAGCGACCAGTCCTTTGCGGTGCGCGCCGCTTCGAGGGCCTCCGAGTAGTGGACCTTCGCCTCCGCATCGCGTCCGGCATAGTGGGCGATCCGGCCCTGGCGGAGCAGGTCCTGCAGCACCCTGTAGCTCACCCGCCTGTTCACGGGCGGTCCATTAAGTCGAAGCCGGGTGGGCGCTGGAACCCGAAGCCGGGCTGCGCCTCCAGGTCCTCGGCGAGATCGAGCAACTCCCATTCGCGGCAGTGGTTGCCGGTCAGCATCACACCGATCGGCAGACCTTCGAAGAGGCCCGCAGGGATCGAGATCGACGGCAGCCGGCTGTAGCTGACCGGGAGCACGAACTGGACGTGCTGGTTCCAGGCGTCCCCGAGGAAGGGCGGGAGATCGTCATAGGCCATCGGCAGCAGACCGATGGTCGGAGTCAGGATCGCGTCGAAACCTCCGCTCTCCAGGGCATCACGGATCCGCCGGCCAGCGTCCAATCCGGCCTGGAGGGCGTTGAAAAACTCGGCGGCGCCGATCTCGCGGCCCTCGGCGATGAGCGTCCTGACGCCCGCGCCGTACTCGGAGGCCTCACCCGGCCAGGCCGCCAGGCTGACACGGCGATTGACCTTGTAAGCGGCGGCCACCGGCATCGGGTCCCAGGCCAGAGCGGACCCGGTCTCGTGTCCCGCCCGGGCAAGGGCTTCGAGTGCTCGGCGAGCGGCGGCCGCCACGGGCTCGGCCATTCCGATCGGAGTCGATAGAACGTCAAGAAGGCGCCGCCGACGATGGTTTCGAGGAGGCGCCGTTTCGCCGCTGAGCACCTCGAACAGCAGGCGCGCGTCGGCCACGGTGCGGGTCAGCGGCCCACGCGCGTTGATGCCCATCGGGTCGGTGACGTCCTCGCGCACGCGACCGGGCGTGGGTCGGAGGCCGACGACTCCCGAGCAACTCGCAGGCATCCGGATCGACCCTCCGAGGTCGTCTCCCAGCGCCACCGTGGTCAGGCCGGCGGCGACCGCTGCGGCGCTGCCGCCGCTGGACCCCCCGGGTGTTATGCCCGTCCGCCAGGGATTCTGGGTGGCGCCGAACAGAGGGCTCATGGTTCCGACCGAAGCGACCAGCTCCGGGATATTGGTCTTGCCGATGACCGCGGCGCCCGCTTGACGGACTCTGACAACCGGCTCGGAGTCGGTGGCGGCCACCTGACCGTCGAACTTCGGAGAAGACCAGGTCCACGACATTCCCTGAACCTGGTAGCTCTCCTTCACCGCGATCGTGCAGCCGGCGAGCGGGCCCTCGGCGGCAGCCCGCGCCTTCTCGTCGACCTGGATGAAGGCGTTCAAGTCGGGGTTGAAGCGGGCGATGCGCTCGAGGTGCTCGGCCACGGCCGACTGGGGCTCCAACTCGCCCTGGTTGACCCGCCTCGCGATCTCCACCGCACTCATCCACGCCAGTTCACTCATATCGCTTCTATTGTTCACGCCATGCCCATCACATGGACGAACAACCCCGCCGCCGACCGCTTATTGGAGACCGAACCGCTGGCGCTCCTCATCGGCCTCGTACTCGACCAGCAGGTGAAGATGGAGAAGGCATTCAGCGGGCCGTTCGTCCTCAAGGAGCGACTCGGCCAACTCGATGCGAAAGAGATCGCGGGCATGGACCCCGAAAAGCTCGGCTCAGTGTTTCGCGAGCGTCCGGCCCTGCATCGTTTTCCCGGCAGCATGGCCAAGCGTGTCCAGGAGCTCTGTCAGACGATCACGTCGGAGTA
>JAYUBK010000103.1:0-1998 GCA_043740835.1 Chloroflexota bacterium | reverse complement strand
TCAACTTCCAGGCCGTCGGGTTCGTCGACGCAATCGAGCCGCTGATAATCTTCGCCGCACTCTTCGGACTCTCGATGGACTACGAGGTCTTCCTGCTGAGCCGGGTCCGCGAGGAGTGGCTGCGGGTGGGAGACAATCGCCAGGCGGTGGCGCTTGGGATGGAGCGGACCGGCCAGATCATCACCAGCGCCGCGGTGATCATGGTCTTCGTCTTCCTGTCGCTGGCCTTCTCGCAGCTGACGCTCGACAAGGCGCTGGGTGTGACCTTTGCCGTCGCCGTCCTCCTCGACGCGACAGTCATCCGCCTGCTGCTCGTCCCGGCCCTGATGCGTGTGATGGGTGATCTCAACTGGTGGCCCGCCCGGCACCCGCTCGCGAAGGCGGGCACGGAGGCCGCCTGATCGCCGGCTGGGAGGTCATCCCGGAGGCTCCGCTTCCAGCGCACCTCCACATGGCACTCGACGAGGTGCTGCTGGATGCCGTCGCCTCCGGCCAGCGGGGTCCCGTGCTGCGTTTTTGGGGCTGGATCGAGCCGGCGCTGGTGCTTGGGTCCAACCAGTCCGTCGCCAACGAGCTCGACCTCCAGGCCGTGCGACGGCGCGGATTCATCGTGACCCGCCGCCTCTCAGGCGGAGGGACGATGCTGGCGGAACCCGGCAGGACCATAACGTGGTCTCTGTGCCTTCCCCAGGACTTGGTGGCTGGGCAGACCTTCCGCGAGTCCTACGAGTTCCTCGATTCCTTCGCGGTCGCGGCTCTTCGCGAGCTCGGAATCGATGCGGCCTACCGGCCGATCAACGACATCGTCTCGCCGGTCGGAAAGATCGCGGGGGCAGCCCAGGCCCGCCGCCGTGGAGGCGTGCTTCATCACACCACCATGGCCTATGCAATGGAGCCGGCACTTCTAGTCGAGCTGATCCGGATCGGGCGGCCGGGCGTCGCCGAGCGCGGGGTGAGGAGCGCCGACAAGGTCGTCTCGCCTGTCGCCACCCTTCTGCCCGGGGTCACCCGGGACGAGGTGCTGGCCGCCCTTGGGGCCGCATTTGCCGCCCGCTGGCCGGTGAGCGGGAGTGGCCAGATTGCGGATGCAGACCGGGACGCCGCGGCATCCCTGGCGGCGGCAAAGTATTCGCGCCGGGAGTGGATCGAGAGGCTACCCTGAGCCCCATGAACGACAGCGCAATCGCCGAAGCCATCCGGCGGGTCGAGGAGACCCCCCTCAACGAGCTTGTGAACGTATCCGTCGACGACGTCCAGGTCCAGATGGACCGCCTGCTCCAGACCGACGTCGACTGCGCCTCCCTATACAGGCGCTGGGAGACCCAGCAGTGGGCCGTCTCTGACCTCGACTTCAGCAAGGACAGGGTGCACTGGACGAACCTCCCCGGCGGTGTGCGCGCCACCCTCCAGAACACGATGACGGCCTTCTTCATCGGGGAACAGGCCGTCACCGACACGCTTTCGCCGATCCTCCACGCGGCGCCGCACGAGGACGAGCGCATCTTTTTGGCCACGCAGATCGCCGACGAGGCCCGCCACACGGTTTTCTTCCAACGCTTCTTCGACGAGGTCGTCGGGATCGGCGGCGGTCTTCACGCAGCCCTCGCCGAGTTGAAGCCGAAGACGCGCCAAGGCTATCGGCAGATATTCGACGTGGAGCTGGTCGGCGCCACCGAGAAGTGCCGTATCGACCCATCCGACAGGAAGGCCTGGGTCGAGGCAGTGGCGACCTACCACCTGATCATCGAGGGCTTCCTTGCCCTCGGCGGCCAGCGTGCGACACTCCGCCTGCTCCGCAGCGTGGGCATGCTGCCGGGGTTCGTTTCAGGCTTCACGGCGATCGCCCGTGACGAATCCCGCCACATTGGGTTCGGCGTCCTCGCTCTCCGCCGTCGCGTCGAGGCCGACCCCGAGATGGGCCGCGTGCTGGCCCGGAAGATCTACGACCTGCTCGAGCCCGCGGTTTCGACGATCGTCAGCCCCGACGCCAAGCTGCCC
>JAYUBK010000102.1:0-2001 GCA_043740835.1 Chloroflexota bacterium | reverse complement strand
CCTTCGAACTTGACCCTGAACCCAGCTTGGCCCTTTTCGATGCCCTCAACCCTTGACGAGAGGTTGAACTCGATCCCCTTCCGGGTCATCAACTGCTGAAAACGGTTGGCCAGGTCCGGGTCGAGCGGCGTCAGCACCTGGTCGAGCATCTCGATGACGGTGACCTTGGCGCCGAGCGTGTTGAAGATGCCTGCGAACTCCATCCCGACCACGCCACCGCCGACGATCACGAGGGACGAAGGGATCTCCCTGATCGCGAGGATGTCCTCGGACGTCAGTCCGTGCTCGATGCCGGGTATGGGAGGCCGCGCAGGGACCGAGCCCGGAGCCAGCAGGATGTTCGTGGCGGCCAGGTCACGGCCGTCGACGGCCACCTTTGCACCGCCCGAGAGCCGGCCGCGGCCCTCTACCAACTCAATGCCGTTGGACTTGAGCAGCGACTGCACGCCATTGCGCATGCCGGCCACCACCTTGTCCTTGCGAGCCTGCATGACCGGCCAGTCCGGTTCCGCGGAAGGTATCGTGACGCCGAACTCGGCGGCGCGCCGGGCCGTGGCGAGCACCTCGACGCTCTGGATGAGCGCCTTGGTCGGGATGCAGCCCCAGTTCAGGCAGGTGCCGCCCCACTCCCTCTCCTCGACGATCGCAACCCGGGCGCCCTGGCGAGCGGCATGAATGGCGGCGACGTAGCCGCCTGGGCCGGAACCGACGACTGTCAGGTCGAAATCAGGCATCGCTCAAATGTATAGAGGCGCTAGGCTCGCCTGAGGGCGACACGGGCTCGGCGGACCTGGTCCGCATGGTCGTGGCAGTGGGCGGCATAGATCTCGAGCCATAACTCGACGCCATAAGCGCCGCTCTCGGCGTGGGTGCCGCGCCGCGCCCATTGGGCTTCGTCGAGTTGATGGAGGATCGAGGCGGTGGAGTCCCGCGCTGCCCGGATCGCGGCAAGGGACGGCCCGATGGGCCGCCGGTCGTAGTAGAGGCGGCGCGCGAACTCCGCCTCGTCGTAGGCCTGGATGACGGTGTCCTCCTCGGCGACCAGCTTGCGCAGGCGGACCGCGGAGGTCATCTCGCTGTCGGCCGTGTGGTGCACGATCTCGCGTGGCGTCCATTCTTCAGGACCGTGACGGAAGTCGAGTTCCTCCTGGCTGAGCCCGGCGAGCGATGCCTCGAGGACGGTGGGCCCTTCCTCGTACCTGGCGATGAGTCGGGCGCGTTCGGCCGGTTTCATCTAGACCCCGACCAGGCCGCGACCCGTGGCGAGGACGCCGAAGAGCACGAGGAGCCCACCCGACCAGGTCCCGAGCCAGTGCACGACGCGGTCCTCCATGCGGCGCCGGAGGCTGCTCACGGCAAGAGTTAGAACGAGCCACCAGAGCGCCGACCCGAAGAGGACGCCGATCACGAACAGCGCGGACGATGTGCCGAGGTTGAGGTTGAAACCGGCCGCGACCGCGGCGAAGCTGAGAATCGTGGACGGGTTGGCGAGCGTCAGTCCGAGAATCGAAGCGTAAGCGCCGGCATAGGTCGCCGGCGTCTGGGTCTCGACCGTCCGGGCCGGCCTTCGCCGGGCCGCCAGGGCAAGCGTCCCGAGCACGATCAGGGCGAGGCCGCCGAAGATCTCCAGAAGTCGGCGCTGGTCGACCAGGAACGCCGAGAGCGCACCGACGCCAAGAACGGCGATCGCGGCATAGGTGGCGTCGGCGGTGGCGACGCCGAGCCCGGAGGCGAATCCCACGCCCCAGCCTCCCGTAAGGGTGCGCCTAGCTGTCAGGAGCGAGATCGGTCCGGGACCGGCCGCGATCACGAAGCCGAGGGCAAGTCCCCCGATCAGAGCGCTGGACACCCTCACCTCTCATGGGGCGGAAGTGTAGCGAGCGGGTCGGTGAATCTGCAGGGGCTGATCGGCTTTGAGCTTGAGCGGGGGTTGGCGATCTTGGTGTCGGATTCTGTGCCTTGGTTTCTTACGGCAATTAGGGGGAGGACTGGCGGGGTCCT
>JAYUBK010000101.1:0-6764 GCA_043740835.1 Chloroflexota bacterium | reverse complement strand
CACCATCGTCGAGCCGTCAGCAATCGCAGTTCAGGGCGGAGTTGACCTCCTGCTGCCCTCGGGAACACCGCGAGATGTCCTGGACATCTTCGTGGCCTCCTGCAACCTCGGTGCCTGCGACTGCGATGCCGCCTTCGTGGCCCGCATCCACAGCGTCACCGTATTCGAGGAGCCGGGTCGACGGCGAGTCCGAATCTCGGGGGAGGTCACGCCCGATGAAGTACTCGCCGAGATGGTCGCGTCCGCGCCTCAACTCAGCGCGCCAGGGGCGTGACCCCAGGCGTGACTCGATTCTCTCCGGGCGCAGCGACGGTACAAGTTCTGCGTGCGCTCGGAGACCCTACCCGCCTCCAACTGCTGCGGGCGATGTCAATGCAATGTCGATCGGTATCCGAGCTCGTGGTCGAGACAAGCCTCCCTCAACCAATGGTCTCTCACCACCTTGCGATTCTCAGGAGGTCCGGCCTGGCCCGCCACGAACGTCGCGGTGGCTACAAGTTTTACTGACTGGCTGACGAAGCGGTCTGGGAGACCGTGCAATCGGTGGACCGCCTGGCCTCAGTGGTCGTAGGGCACGAGCCATAGGAGGCGCAGACTGGAACCAGTGGGCTGGAAGCATGAGTAGGGGAGTCAAGCGAGCCCAGGTACAGCTCCTCCTCGAGAAGGGCGCGCAACTGGTCGAGGTCCTTCCTCCGAGCGACTACCTGTGGCTGCACATTCCAGGCGCTGTCAATCTCCCACTCAAAGAACTCGGACAACGTGCGACCATCGCCCTCGATCGCGCAAGGCCGGTCGTAGTCTATTGCCACGAGTTCACCTGAGATATGAGCCCCAGAGCCGCGGCGCGGCTTGTGACCCTTGGTTTCCAGGAGGTCTACGACTACGAGGGCGGGAAGTTGGACTGGCTCGGCGCCGGGTTGCCTCGCGAAGGCGAGGACGCCGGAAAGTTGACCGTTGGCGACGTGGCCCGGCCAAACATACCTACGGCTCATCTGGGGGACGGGGCTTACTCGGTGTTGAAGCTGATGGCCCGGGGTGATTGGCCCCAGGCCGTAGTGGTTGATGAGGCCGGAGTCCTTTTGGGGCGACTCCGGAAGAGCCGGCTATCGGAGGCTCCCAATGACCTCGTGGAAGTTCTGATGGACGAGGGACCATCCACCGCACGAGCGAACGAGGATCTGTCCGAAACCACGAAAGGGATGGTCGAGGGAGGCGTCAACTTCCTGTTGGTGAGCACGCCCGAGGGCTTTCCGCTGGGCCTGCTCTTTCGAGAGGACGCAAGGGCTCGGCTGGACGCTGTAGGTCGCACGATTGCCGCCTCGGACCGGAGGAGCGGCAGCATTAACCCGGTGGTGGAACGCCACACTGGCCTCTGTTCCACGCTCATTGCTTCCTTGGACCGATGACCTACCTCCTGCTGACGATCGCCGTCTTCGCCTTCGCGGCGGGCGTCAACACTGGCAGCGTTGCCTTTCAACAGCGGACCAGGTGGCTGACAAGACGATTCGGCCGTGGCGCCTGGTGGGTCCACATGGCGCTCGTAATTCCCGGCTGGGCTCTTTTCATCGACCTCGAGGTCCAGCTCGGCCGGCATCGTGTCTGGCCGCTGCCCGCCGTCCTCTGGCCACTTGGTTTGGGCCTGCTGGTTCTCGCCGCGGTCCTTTTCGTGACCTCGTCCTTTCAGCTCGGCCTGCGCCGCACCTTAAACGGCTATTTCTTCGACTCGGAACCTCCCGAGCCAGTCTCCGGAGCCGTCTACCGGTGGCTGGAAAATCCAATGTACGACAGCTTCTGGATCGCATTCGTTGGCCTCGCACTCATTGAGGCAAATGCCGCCTACCTGGCCCTTGCGGTGGCCTCTTACCTGCTCCTCAACCGGTGCGAGGCGAAGATCGAAAATAGCCCCTTCGTCGCGGCGCGCTGACTGAGGCCGCCGCTCTGGTGGCGGGCCGCCAAGGCGGCAATTCAGGCATTCCGGCCGCGGTTCCGCAGACTGCAAACCCCTGCGCGATTCGTCAACTCTCCGATTTGGGAGCTAGGCGGCGTCCGTTGGACCCCTCCTCGACGGGACTCTTGGCCCCACACGGACAAGTCTGAGGAACCTACGATCGATTCAGGATTCCACTTAAGAGGTTGATTGAGCATGATGGGTTTTAACGGATATGACAGTTATGGGGCCAGTCCCTGGATGTGGGTTGTGGGCGGTCTCATGATGTTGCTCTTCTGGGGTGGTTTGGCCGTCCTCGTCGTCTGGGCCGTCAAGGCCCTCGGCGGGCACCGCACGAGCAACTCGGGCCCCGCTCTCGAAGTCTTGAGAACCCGCCTGGCAGCCGGCGAGATCACTCACGACGAGTACGAGAAGACACGCCGAGTTCTCCTGGGCTAGGGCGGACGATGAGGGCCGAGCGCCTTTGGGCGGTGGCGCCGAACCGCCTCCAGCCCATGGGTTCCGCCGGTCAGTCGACTGGCAACGGATCCCAGTAAAGGGTCACCATCGGGCGGGGAGGCAGGTCGAAGCCGGATCCGTCCGCGTTCAGGCGCTCGGACAGAGCCTCGTCGATCTCCGCGTCCCGATCGGCGGTTAGGCAGAGCCGGCGTCGGGTCCATGCCACCATCTCCTTTCGGTCGAGCCCACCCTGGGAGGCACCAGGTTGCCAGTCCTCGCGGCGAACCGTCAGTCCGGCCTCCGTGAGGACCGCCTGCGCGTCATCGGCGTCGGGATGTTCGGGCCTCTTCAAATCGTGAAAGCGACGCCAGAGCGCGTTCAGGTCGCTGGTGGGGTGCCGGAGCGTCAGTTCGAGGACGATCCGTCGCCGGGCGTGTCGTGTAAGGGCGAGAGCAAACCCGGCGAGGTCGGGCACGTTGTAGGCGACGTTGTGACAAACGACAACGTCGGCAACCTCAACGCTCTTCTCCACCTCAGGCCACGATCCTTCGATCGCCTCCGTTTCGTCAGCCAGGGCCTCAGATCTGCGTCGAAATTCCGCCAGCAACCTCGCCGACGAGTCGACCCCGATCAATCGCCCGGCGCGAGGAACCAACGGCAGGGACGCCGCCCCGCCGCCGCACCCCACGTCGAGGACCGAACCGCGTTCGGGCAGCGCCTCGAAGGCCGCCGCGTTCGACGGCGTCCAGTGAGCCCGCGCGTCATCCGCCCGTTTCTCAAAGAGGCCGACCGGAAATTCCCACGGCGATTCCGGGGCGGCGGCGAGGATGCTCGGAGGAATGCGCCAGTCTTCGAGCGCCAGGCGCCACCGGTCGTTCGCACTGTCCATGTCAGTTGACCAACCCTAAATCCGAACCATCAGCGGCGTTGGATGAGCGGCGTCGAAGCCGCCTTGGCATCCAGCGCTATTTCCCGTCCGAAACTCCTTGCATGCCGATAGGATGCCGCACATGAACTCCGAACCCGCCGGGCTCCGGTTTGCGACCCTGCTCGCGCCCTGCAACCGGCCACTCTATGAGCACGTCGCCAGCTCATGTGGGGCAACAACCATTGTCGAGTGCCACGACTGGCGTGACCTTGCCGGCGATCTCATCGACGTCGCCTTCGTTTGCAGCCCTCCGCTGGTCTGGTTGGGGGGCGCAGTTGAGGCGATCGCCGCCCCCGTACTCGATGACCCACGTTTTGGCGATCAACCGCTGTACACCTCCGAGGTCTTGGTGCACCGGGATTCGCCTTTTCATTCCTTCGACGACCTTCGGGGCTGCCGATGGGCCGTCAACGAGCCGAGTTCATGGTCGGGGTATTGGGTTGGACTGCGTCGCGCCGGGGACTGGGGATTTTTCGGGGAGGTTGTTCGTGCCGGCTACCACCAGGCTGCGCTCCGCCTGATCGCAGATCACAAGGTGGACGCCGCAGCAATCGATTGCCACGTCCTGGCGATGGAGGCTGAGAGCTCTCCAGATCTCGTCGCGAGGGTCCGGAGCATCGAGTCGCTGGGTCCCGTGCCGAGCCAACCCGTGGTCGTGAGGAAGGGTCTCGAGCCAAGGGCGAAGGCCGCGCTGACCGAGAGGCTGTTAAGTCTGGACTCGGCGACGCTCCACCGCCACTTCATCAAGCGCTTTGCGCCTGCGCCCGACTACCGCGAGGTGGCCGATTTTGTAGCCGGGCGAGCCCCCGCCGCCTCCTGATCGGGACGTCGGTTTTCCAGCACTCCGGGTTTGATGGCGGCGCCTATTCGTGGTGCGAGCGGGCGGATTCCGAACACGACCCATGACATCGAGACACCCATAATTCCACCAACCGGTTGCGTCCCCGGTTCATACTGGCGCACAATCCGATGATCAGGCAGCCGCCCGGATATTGAATCGGGCGATTCGACAGGGGTAGTTTCGAATGACTGGTAGACGTCGCATCCGATCAGGCACCGCGGTGCTGGCACTCTTATCGCTTGCCCTGGTGGCCTGCTCCCCCGGTCAGTCGAGCGGAGGCGGATCCACGTCCGGCGGCAAGCTCGGTGGCTCCGTCAACGTCCTCGCCGTCTGGTCGGCCAATGAGCAGGACTCCTTCCTCGCCATGGTCAAGCCTTTCGAGGACCAGACCGGCGTCCAGGTCAAGTACGAGAGCACTCGAGACATCAACGCGACGCTGACGACCCGCCTCCAGGCCGGCAATCCACCCGAGCTGGCGGGCCTTCCCGGTCCTGGCCAGATGTTCGACTTCGCCAAGGCCGGGCAGCTCAAGCCGCTCGACAACGTGCTCGACATGAATGCGATGGGCCAGCAGTACGCCCCCGACTGGGTGAAGCTGGGCCAGTACAACGGCAAGACGTACAGCATCTTCATCAAGACTGCTCTCAAGGGCCTCGTCTGGTACGACCCGAAGAATTTCCAGGCCAAGGGGTACACCGTGCCCAAGACCTGGGCAGACCTCACCGCCCTCGAGGCCAAGATGAAGACCGACGGAGCGTCCCCCTGGTGCATCGGCCTGGAGAGCGGGGCAGCCTCCGGCTGGCCGGGCAGCGACTGGGTGAAGGAACTCGTCCTCAGCCAGTCCGGGCCGACTTCCTATGACGCCTGGTGGCAGGGCAAGCAGAAGTGGTCCTCGCCCGAGGTGAAGGCGGCCTGGCAGACATGGGGCAACATCGTGCCGAGCCAGGTCTTCGGCGGCTCCAAGACAATGGTCTCGACCAACTTCGCAGACGCCGCCAACCCGATGTTCACAAGCCCGCCCAAGTGCTACATGCACAACCAGGGCTCGTTCATGAGCGACATCATCCTCAAGGCCAATCCCAACGTGAAGCTCGGAACCGACCTCAGCTTCTTCTCGCTGCCGGACGTGAATTCGGCCAACGCCGGGTCCCACGTCGTGGCCGGCGACCTGTTCGGGATGTTCAAGGACACGCCGCAGGCGCGCGCCCTCATCAAGTACCTCACCACCCCCGAGGCCCAGGCGATATGGGTCAAGCGCGGGGGCGCGATCTCCCCGAACAAGCAGGTCAAGCTGAGCGATTACCCCGATGATCTGTCGCGGCAGATCGCCGATCAGCTCGTCAATGCCAAGATCGCCCGCTTTGACGCCGGTGATCTGATGCCGAGCGCGATGCAGGCCCAGTACTTCAAGGCCGTGCTCGACTTCACGCAGGATCCCAGCAAGCTCGATTCAATCCTGGCCGCCTGCGACGCGGTCCAAGCGACGGCTTACAAGTAACCGAGGTTCACGAACGTGGACCTGACACAGTTCGTCAGCGTTCAGCTGCCAACACTGTTGGTGGCCGTGATCGGCGTGCCGATCGTCATCGCCGTCTACATCGTCGGCTTCGAATGGATCGTCCGGCGCCTCCCGAATAGCGTGCAGCCGAAGGTCCGGCCCTGGGTATGGGTCGGGCCTTCGCTCGGCTTCGTGACCATCTTCCTGGTTGTGCCGCTGGTGCTCACCCTCTGGTACAGCGTCCTCGATCGCAGGGGCGTGAACTTCGTCGGGATCGGTAACTACACGGCGGTCCTCCAGGACCCGGCCGTCCTGATCACCATCCGCAACAACATCTATTGGCTCTTCCTCTACACCTTCTTCGTCCTCGTATTCGGCGTGATGATGGCCGTGCTCGCCGATCGGGTCCCTTACGAAACGCCGATCAAGTCCCTGATCTTCATGCCGATGGCCATCTCATTCGTGGCGATGTCCGTCATCTGGAAGTTCATGTACAGCTATCAGCCGCCGGGAGCCCCCCAGACCGGGACGCTCAACTTCCTATTCACGTCGCTTCTTCACCTTGATCCGATCACTTGGGTCCAGGACATCCGGGTCAACAACTTCGCCCTGATCGCCGTCGCGATCTGGGGCTGGGTTGGCTTTGCCATGGTGATCCTGTCGGCGGCTCTAAAAGGCATACCGGGCGAGCTGCTCGAAGCCGCCCGCGTCGATGGCGCGGGCGAGGTGACGATCTTCCGGCGGGTGATCTTTCCGCTCCTGATGCCGACCATCACGGTGGTCGCCACGACGTTGATCATCTTCGCGCTGAAGGCCTTTGACATCGTGTACGTCATGACCAACGGCAACTTCGACACCAACATCCTGGCCGTGAAGATGTACCAGGAGTACTTCGTCTCGGCGGACCCGGGTCGTTCCGGCGCCATCTCCGTCATCCTCCTGGTGGCGGTCATCCCGGTCCTCGTGTTCAACCTCCGGCAGTTCCGAGCCCAGGAGGCCAGAAGATGAGCGTCGCCGCCGCACGCGAGACCATCGAAGCCCCCGCCTGGTCGGTCAAGTGGGTGACCGACAAGGTTTCTGGCGTCGCTCTCCACGTGGCGATCATCGGCCT
>JAYUBK010000100.1:0-2012 GCA_043740835.1 Chloroflexota bacterium | reverse complement strand
GCCGGGAGTGCCGATCCGGCCGGTCCGGGCGCAGATCCTGGCGACCGAGCCGGAGGCGGCCCTCATCGGTGAGCGTCCGGCCTACGCCGACTGGGGATACCAGTACTGGCGCCAGCTCGAGAACGGGCGCGTTCTCTGCGGCGGGTATCGAGATCGGGCCGCCGACGAGGAGGTCGGCTTCGAACTCGAGATCAATGCCACCATCCAGCGCCAACTCGACGCGCACCTCCGGATGCTCGGCGTCACCGCGCCGGTCAGCCATCGCTGGGCGGGGATCATGGGCTTCACGGAGGACGCGATACCGCTGGTCGGCCGGCTCGCCGACCACTCGGGTTTGGCCATCTGCGCGGGCTACACGGGACACGGCCTTGCCTTCGCGTTCAACGCGGCGCACCGCCTCGCCGTCGACCTCCTCGGGGGACCGCCACCACCGAAATGGATGGACCCGGCGCGCTTTCGGAGTTAAGGTGCCTCCACAGAAGTAGACCTCGTGAGCCTTGCAAACCCGGATCTGGCTATTCACGCAGGATCGGACGCCTGGACGGTGCGTGCGCGCCTCGGCTCCGCGTCGGCGACCGTCACCGGCGAGCCCGATCTGATGAGCGCCATCCTCCGCGGCTCGCGGTCGGGAGTGGAGGCCTTTCTCGAGGGCCGGCTCGAGGTCCGCGGACACCTCTCCCTGGCCCTCCAGCTCGAGAGCCTGATGGAGGGCACCACCCGCGCCGTTCACAGCCCGCACGCCGAGCGGGTTCGGGCGGCCGGCGTCGATTCCTTCTTCATCGAGATCGGCGCCGGCCCGCCGGTGATAGTGCTCCACGGTCTTGGCGCAACCGGCGCGTCGATGCTGCCATTGATCTGGGACCTCTCCCGCGACCACCGGGTGATCGCGCCCGATCTCCCGGGCATGGGGGAGTCAGGGAAGCCGATCCGCGCCTACACGGCGGAATTCTTCTCGCGCTGGTTGCATTGCCTCCTCGACGAGCTCGAGATCCCTCGCGCCGTCATCGCCGGCAACTCATTGGGCGGCCGCATCGCCATCGAGATGGCGCTCCGCGAGCCGGGCCGCGTCGAGAGCATCGTTCTGCTGGCGCCTTCGCCCGCGCGAAGCCAGTTCCGGCGCCTTGGCGTGCCGCTCGTCCGTCTTCTTCGTCCGGAGGCCGCCCTGCTTCCGATTCCCCTGCCACGCCGGCAGGTGCGGGAGGCCGCCCGCAGCATGTTCGCACGCCCGGGCCGCCTCAGCGAGGTGTGGTGGGACGCAGCCGTCGAGGAGTTCCTGCGCGTCTTCCGCGACCCCCGCGCCCGCATCGCCTTCTTCAGCGCGATGCGCGAGATCTATCTCGAAGAGCCTGATGGCGACCTCGGCTTTTGGCGCCGTCTGAGCGATCTCCGCCGCCCGGCGCTGTTCATCTGGGGCCGGCAGGACCCGCTCATCTCCTGGCGCAACGCCGACCGCGTCGCGCGCTCGGTGCCACACGCCAGATCCATCGTCCTCGACGACTGCGGCCACGTTCCTCAATTCGAGCTGCCCGAAACGACGAACGCCCTCGTGCGGGATTTCCTCTCCTCGATCAGCGCGTAATAATCTGCCCGTCCTCGAGCAGGGTCCGCCAGCTTTTTCGCCGCGGCGGGGTTGACATGGAAGCCAACCGCTGACGCCGAGGTTGGATTCAGGTGATGCGGGGAAAAGATGTAGGCCATCGCCACGATCAAACGAATGCCTGACAAACCAACGCCAGAACTCTCACGTAGCGGGCTCAGCGGCTCCTCGGATGTCGACGCGGGCGCCGCCGGTGGTCCGCTTCGCGGGCATGGCGGGTGGGGTCGCTTCGAGAGGGGCCCCAACGAGCCACCCGACGACCGGCCGCGCTGGAAACGGATCGTCGACGCGGCCGGCGGCACCCTGGCCTCGCTGCCGCGCGTGATGAGGCTGGTCTGGGACGCGAGCCCAGCTCTCACGATCGGGATCTTCGCCGTGACCCTCGTCGCCGGGCTACTCCCGGCCGCGACCGCCT
>JAYUBK010000099.1:0-6860 GCA_043740835.1 Chloroflexota bacterium | reverse complement strand
CCTTCGCGATCGGCGGCGGCTGCCAGATGCTGCTTGTCGCAGATCGGGTCCTGGCCGAGAAGGGCAGTTACTTCAATCTTCCGGCCCGCAGGGAGGGGATCATTCCCGGCTGCGCCAACCTGCGCCTCCCGCGCATCGTCGGAGACCGGGTCGCGCGCCAGGCGATCATGTTCGAGCGGGCCTTCCGTGTCGATGAGGCCGACGGTGCCCTGCTCTGCGATGAGGTTCACGAAGCCACCGCCATGGATGAAGCGATCGCGGCCAACGCGGCGCAGCTCGTCAGCGCAGGTCCGGTCAGCGCCGCGTCAAATCGCAAGGCGCTCCGCGTAGGCCAGGAGCCCATTGATGTTTTTCGTCGCTACATGGCTGTTTATAGCCGTGAGCAGGCCGCCTGCGCCTACAGCCCGGCGCTGATCAGTAATCTCGAGAAGAACTGGAATGCCGCCGGCCGCCGACTCTAGCGGAAAAAGGGTGCGGCGGAGGCCATGCACAGCCGGCCTCCGCCGCGTGACGATGTGAGTTAGCCCAGCTCCCCAGTGTGCGTTGCCATCGGGCTGCCCGTCTCCAGCAGGGTCTTGAGGCCGCTCAGAATCCAGCTCCAGCCACCGCCCGCACCCTCCATGCCGCCGGCCATGAGCACCGCCAGAGTGGGCGCTCCCTTCAGGTCGTGGATCACGGTCAACTTGGTGGTGCCGTGCAACGCCTCCTCGATCTCGTAGGTCAGACGCGTGAATCCATCCGCTGCCACCGCCTCATCCATGAGCATCCGCCAGGTCATGACGAGCCTGCGCGGCGGGTCGGATTCGAGGATCTCGCCGTCGACCGCGACCTCGGGCGCACCCTGCGTACGCATTGCCGCCGTGGAATAGCCCCTGTATGCGCCGCCCGGCCGGAGCTCGTATTCGCCCCGACCCCCGTACCCATACTTTGCGGTCCACTCGGGCTGGGTGATCGCATCCCACACCGCCTGCGGGGTCGCTTTGATGTAGACGCGGTAGACCTGCGTCGTAACCGCTACTTCGGTCGTGTTCGTCATGCTGTTTCCTCCAATTTCTTCTTGAGTTCGGCGAGCGCCGACACCTGGCGCTCGGTGTACTTGTCGATCCACCGGTCGTGGACCAGCCGGATTGGAACCGGGTTCAGGAAGTGCAGCTTTTCCCGTCCGGACCTCCGGGCCACCACGAGGCCCGCAGCTTCCAGGATGCGGAGGTGCTTCATGACGCCAAAACGCGTCATCTGCAGCTCGGACTCGAGCTCGGTCAGCGTGCGGCCGTCACGCTGGAAGAGCTGGTCGAGCAGGAAGCGCCTCGTCGGGTCGGCGAGCGCCCTGAACACGGTGTCCTCATCAGACATTGACGCAAAGGATATGTGACTATATGGTCACAAGTCAAGCGAGCGCCTATGCAACCGACTCCGCCGCGACAGCGCCCGCGGCGTCGGTTCTGAGTCCGAGCACGGAGACAGCGGATAGACCGGCAGCCAGGGCCACAACCGGAAACACTGCGGAGGGCGCCAGCACCGAAGCAAGCAGGCTGGATCCGATGATGCTGCCGAGGTACCGGCTCGACGAATAGACACCCGCCGCGACGCCGGCATCGCCGACATCGACCGATTCGATCGCCGAGGTCTGAACGGCCGGCGAGCCGATACCGAACCCCAGCCCCGCAACAGCAAGGCAGACCAGCAGCAGGGGGACGTTGGCGACTCCGCCACCGGCGGCGAGGACCCCGAGAGCCGCGGCGGCGAGGGCCATCCCGGCAAGCGCCGGAGCGCGCCGGCCGAAGCGATCCCCGAGACGTCCGCCAAACGGGGCCACGATCGCGGTCCCGACCGACATCGAGGTCAGGACAAACCCGATGTCCGAGCTCCGCCAACCCCGTGCCGCGAGCAGCAGGGGAACCGCGATCAGCGTCGAGTACATGGCGAAATTGCTCAGGGCGACGGCCGTGGTGGCCGAGGCAAAGGGGCGGATGAGGAAGAGCCGGGGTTGAAGGACAGGATCCGGGTGCCTGAGCTCGCGGCGAACGAAGAACGCTCCGAGCGCAAGCAGGCCGACGACAAGGATCCCCAGCAGGGGCCGGCCCGCGCGTCCCCCGGCGAGGACGAGTCCGCCCGCCAGGGTACCCAGAAGCACCGTCAGCATCAGCGCGCCGACAAGGTCGAATGGCCGCGGTTGCCGAGACGGTGCGTCCCGAGGAAGTGATCGCCAGCCGAGGATGAGGGCCGCCGCGACGAGGGGCACGTTGGCATAGAAGACGGACCTCCAGCCACCGACGAGGACCAGGATGCCTCCGAGCGGCGGTCCGATCGCAGCCGCTAGGTTCACGCCGGCGGACACGAGTCCGAAGCCGGAAGCCCGGCTCGAGTCGGGCAGAGCCGCCCGCAGTGAGGCGTTGGCGTTCGGAAACGTCACCGCGGCGGACATGGCCTGGAGAGTGCGGAAAGCCAGCAGCCATCCGAGTGTGGGGGCAACGCTCGCGGCGAGCGACGCGACTCCGAAAACAACGAGTCCGCCGAGCACCAGCCTCCGGCGCCCGAAGCGATCGCCGAGCTTTCCGCCGACCGGCTGCAGCGCTCCCATGGTCAGCAGGTAAGCGATGACGAGCCAGCCGGCCTCGAACAGGGAAGCGTGAAAGCCGGCGATTATCGCGGGCAGCGCCACGACGATCATCGTCGAGTTGAGCGGCGCCAGCATGATGCAGACCGACGCGGTGGCGATCAGGGACGAGCTCGCGCGAAGGCCGCCCCGGGGAGTTGTCAGCTCTGGAGCACGCGTACCGTCCCGGCCTCGCCGTCAACCTCGACCAGGCTGCCGTCCGGGATCAGCTCCGTGCCGTGGGCGGTACCCACAACCGCGGCGATGCCGTACTCACGGGCGACGAGGGCGCAATGACACAGCACCCCGCCGGAGTCGCTGACAACTGCCGCGGCCAGTGCGAAGAGGGGAGTCCAGGACTGGGTGGTACTGGGGACCACGAGCACGTCCCCGGGTTGCAGATCGCGCGCATCCTCGAGGCGGTGACGGACGCGGGCGGTGCCACGCACCAGGCCGGCGGAGGCGGGCGTTCCGCGGACGAGACCCGGCTCGGGGGGCGGTGGCGGGGTCCCGAAGAAGGCACCGCTGGCACGCGCCCCAATCCCAACCGGACCTGCCTTTGGCGGCGGCCCGAGGGAATGCGGCGCCGCGACGTTGGCGAAGCGCTTGTGGAGCTCGCGCTGGGCTGCCACCAGTGCCCTCTGGTCGACGCTCCGGACTGCTGCCCGCAACTCATCAATTCGCAACATTGGCGCATCTGCGACATCGTCGATGCCCCCCGCGCGCACGGCTCGGCGTGCAACCTCGCGCACAACCTGTCGCACCTCGTCTTCACACCAGGCATCGATGTAGAAGTTGTGGTTCTCCCAGACAAGCGTCGCGTCCCGCCCGCACTGCAGCCACTTATCGAATAGCTCGCGGACCCTAGCCGGGTAGCCGGCCAGACGGTCGCGGGCGATGGCGGTGGCCGCCTCCCGCTCTGTCAACTGGCGTTCTCGCTCACGGACCGGGTCGTGATCGGGGTTCGCCGCGAAGGCCCGGACCTGTGCCACGACACTGGCCGGATCCTCGATCCAGCTCCGATCAGTGAGGGCGAGCGAATCCGCCCTGTGCCCAAAGTGCTCAAGGAACTCATCCAGGGCGGCCGGGAAGGCGGGAGTTTCGAGGATGCGGCTGAGCTTCCAGAGTTCGCGGCCGGTCTCCACCGTCTTGTTGTCCTCGCCCTGGAGAAGCACGAGCGCTTCGAGGGGAGAGGCTCCGGGGAACAGCTCGGCATAGAGGCAGTTGTACTGGTCCATCGCCAGGAGGGCGGGACGGGTCACGACGAAGTGGATGTAGTAGACGCGGCGGAGGCGGACGAGCGAGTCGTCGAGGTGCTGGATCAACGCCTCGTCGCCGGCGCCGACGAGGTCGAACGCCCTCCAGCGGGCGATGTGGAACTCAACCTCGGGCTGCCACTCTTCTTCCCAGATGACACGAGCGCGAGGGGCCATCGACAGGGTCCGCCTATCGATCAGGGCGGCCCGCTCGGCCGCCTCGGCCTGCGGCATGAGGGGCACCATGCCCCCGTATCGGTAGGTATTGACGAGCCGGCTCGCCGGCCGGGAGAGCTGACCCCAGTACTCGGTGAACGCCTGGGCCCGGCCGGCGGTGATGGCGACCTCGCCGATGTCGAAGTCAAGCGGAGTCACCTGGTGCGGGTTGTGCATGATGTCGCGCGTCCAATAGACGTTGGCGTCCGCGGGGTCGTCCCAGCTGACAGGGAAGTCGGGTCCCTCGTACGCCTCAGCCACGGGCCATCGTTGTGATCGGCCGGCACTGGAGGAGGTGGAGACGGCCGTCACGGAACGCGTACTCGATGTCAGCCGGCGCTCCCAGGTACGACTCCAGGCGGAGCGCGAGCTCGGCGACTGCGATCACCTGGACCGGCGTGAGCGCCGGCTCCTGCTGGAGCAGGCTCGGGACCACGACCTCGACCACGCCGTGCGTGCCCGCGACGGTCATCAGCGCCTTGGGAGCGATGCGGCGCTCGACGATCTCCAAAGACCTGCGCAAAACGCGGTAGGTGTCGGGCGTGACGGTGCCGGAGACGATGCTCTCCCCCAAACCAAATGACGCGTTGACCACGATGACACCGGGGTCGAACGTGACGGGGTCGGCGGTGAAAGCAACCCCCGCCTCGTCAGCGACGACAAGCTGCTGAACCAGGACCGCCATGGATGCGTCTGGATCGAGGCCGCGAGCAGCCCTATAACTCGCCACCCGCTCCGCTCCGGCCGACTCCCAGCAGGCGAGGACCGCGTCGGTGACAGCCTTTTCGCCACGAATGTTCAGGAAGGTCTCGTGCTGACCCGCGAAAGAACTCCCGGTTCCATCCTCGTCGATCCCTGAAGAGCGCACCGCAACTGCGGGCGAGGCGGCCCCCACCTTCCGGCCCAGCTCCAAATACGCCTCGCCGACCAATTGATCAAGGTGGTCACGGTCCACCCTCCGGCGCTGGAGAGCTGCGCTGAGCGTGAAGCCGGGCGGCACCGAGGCGGCTTCCGCGAGCCGGCTCAGGGCTGCTGCCTTGCCACCCGTTACAAGGGCGTCGGCACAACCGACCTCACCCAACCAGAGAACGTCCACAGTGGGCGAGAGTTTAGATGGACTTCTGCCAAAAGTTAAGCGTCGATCAAAAGATGCCGACCGGCCCGCGGGCCGGCATCAAGCTGGTTTGGCCGGAGCCGGCGCCGAGGTCTTGCGCACATGGGTCGCGATGCCACTCGAACGATGGCCGTCGAGTTCGACGAGCTGGACCATCGAACCGGGGATGTCGTAGAGGAACTGGCTGGGCGCCAGGTTGACCGCCTTTCCGAAGAGCGTCCGTACGTTCGAGACCGTCATGTACAGCCGCGAGCGAGCCCGCGTGATGCCGACGTAACAGAGACGCCGTTCCTCTTCCAAACCGCGTTTCTCCGCGAAGGCGCGCTCGTGGGGAAGCATCTTGTCCTCGAGGCCCGTGAGGAATACGACCGGGAACTCCAGGCCCTTGGCCATGTGGAGGGTTATCAGCGTCACCCGCTGGCGCGTCTCGTCGATGTCGTCGGTATCCGATGTCAGGGCGATGTCGGTGAGGAAGCGCTCGAGGCCGCGCGGCGGCGCCAGCCTGTCGTACGAGCCGGCCAGATGGCGGAGCTCTTCCAGGTTGTCGAGCCGGTTGCGCGCCCCGGCCGTGCCGTCGTCGTAATGCGCGGCAAGGTTGCAATGCCGGATGAGCAGCTGGACGAGCTCGCTGGGCCTGCGCGTACGAGCCTCGACCACGATCGGGTGAAGTTCCGCGTGGAACTGGGCGAGCGCCTCCTGGGCCTCGGGGCGAACCGGCACCTGACCGACCGTCGCGAGGACATCCATGATCGAGCCTCCCGCGTCTGCCGCCGCCGCGATGGCGGCCTGGGCGGTCTTGTCCGAGAGCCGGCGCTTGGGAACGTTGGCGATCCTGTCGAAGCTGACCGCATCGCTCGGGTTGAGCACAAACCGCATGTAGGCGACGAGGTCTTTGATCTCGCGACGATCCCAAAAGCGCAGGCCGCCGACCAGGTTATAAGGGATTCGTTGCGCCAGCAGCGCCCGCTCGAAGGCGCGGGACTGGGCGTTGGTGCGATAGAGGATCGCGAAGTCGTTGTGGTCGCGGTTGTCGTTTTCAACGAGCGCCGCAATCTCACCGGCGACGAAGGCCGCCTCCTCGTCGTCGTCAGGCGCGAGCAGGAGCACCGGCAGCCTCCCTGCGCTCGTCTCCGTCCAAAGCCGCTTGTCGGCCCGCTTGGGGTTTTGACGGATCACGGCGTGCGCGCAGTCGAGGATCGACTGCGTGGACCTGTAGTTCTGCTCCAGCTTCACAACCCTGGCCTCGGGGAAGTCGCGCTGGAAACCGAGGATGTTGCCGACGTCGGCGCCGCGGAACGCGTAGATGCTCTGGTCGTCATCGCCGACGACCGTCAGGTTCCGATGCCCGCCCGCCAGCGCGAGGAGCATCTCGTACTGGGCGCGGTTGGTGTCCTGGTACTCGTCGACGAGCACCTGGTCGAACCTGCTCCGCCATTCGGCCAGCACCTCGGGGTGCCCGCGCCAGAGGTGAACGAGGTTCATCAGGAGATCGTCGAAGTCCATTCCGTTGGACGCCGTGGCGAGATCCCGGTAGCGTTCGTAGACGACCTGCAGGAGGCGCTCGGCGGGGTTCTTGGGGGTCATGTCCTCGGGACGCAGCAGCTCGCTCTTCGCTTTCGAGATGGCCTCCAGGAGCGGCGGCAGGGGACTGCGGCGCGGATCCATGTCGAGCTCGGCC
>JAYUBK010000098.1:0-2069 GCA_043740835.1 Chloroflexota bacterium | reverse complement strand
TGGTTCCCCGCACCCGTCTGCCTGAAGTCCTCCGCAAGGTCGGCGAGATCGGGCGCCACTACCGGTTGCCGGTCGCCAACGTCTTTCATGCCGGTGACGGAAACCTCCATCCCAACATCCTTTTCGACCTCCGCGAGCCGGGAATCATGGACACGGTCGAGAAAGCCGGCGAGGAGATGCTTCATGCCTGCATCGAGGCGGGTGGCACCCTCTCCGGCGAGCACGGAATCGGCCTCGAGAAGAATGCCTTCATGCCCTGGATCTACGAGCCGCAGGACCTTCACGCGATGCATCGAGTCAAGGACGTCCTGGACCCGTCAGGGATGCTCAACCCCGGGAAGATCTTTCCCGACTCCTCGACGACGGAGGCGCGCCTCGTCGCCCGTTCGGGCGTGGCCAGCGAAGCACGCTGGTGGTAGCCGTCGATGGGATCCCCGCCGGCGGCAGCGCGCGCCCGGAGACCGCGGCCGAGCTCGCCGCGACACTGCGTGAGGCTGCGGCCGCGGGCAAGGCCGTGATCCCGATCGGTGGCGGCCGAGCTCTTGGGATGGGCAATCCTCCAGAGCGCTTCGACCTCGCGTTGGAGACGGGTGCCCTCCACCGGCTGGTGGAGTATCAGCCCGCGGACCTCACGGTCACCGTCGAGGCGGGCGTCCAGCTGGAGCGCCTCAACGAGGAGCTCGGCCAGTCAGGACAGCTCCTGCCGCTCGACCCCTTCGGCGGGCCGGGCCATACGGTGGGGGGGGTGCTGGCCACGGGCTGGTCGGGCCCGTTGCGCCTGCGCTACGGGACCGCCCGCGACTACCTGATCGGCCTCCGTGTCGCCCTGCCGGACGGCAGCCTCGCCCGCTCGGGCGGCCGAGTCGTGAAGAACGTATCCGGCTACGACATGAACAAGCTCCATCTCGGGGCGCTGGGCTCCCTGGGGGTAATCGTAGAGGCGTCCTTCAAGGTCTTTCCGCGACCGCTCAGCGAGCTCTCGCTACAGGTGGTGGTACCGACTTTCGTGGAGGCCTGGGCCGAGGCCGAGCGGGCGCTCGCGGCGGCAATGATCCCAGTCGCACTCGAGCTCGTCAGTGATGGAGGCGCTTTTTCGGTGACCGCCCGCCTCGCCGGCACCGAGAGCGGCGTGCGCAGGATCGCGGCCGAACTTGGCTGGGGCCCGGCGCCGGCGGACTTCTGGACGGCCCACGCCGCGCGGGGCGCCGAAACATGGGCGCGGCTATCGATCCGACCAGGCGGATTGCGGGGTCTCCTCGAGGCGCTGCCAGCGGGCGGCGAGTGGATCGCCCAGCCCGGAACGGGCGTAGCCCACTGGTTCGGCTTCGATGCAGCTTCCCTGGCCCCCCTTCGTTCTGCCGCCGAAACCGCCGGGGGCTCGCTGGTCATCCTGGCGGCCCCCCCGGAGCTCAAAGCAGCCGTTGACGCGTGGGGAAGGGCACCTGCGACAGCCGGCTTGATGCGGCAGATCCGCGACGCCTTCGACCCCGCACGCACCCTCTCGCCCGGGCGTTTTGTCATTTGAGCCAGGCGAATCCCATCGACGTCAAGAACGCGGGTGTCTTCAATGGTCCCGATGCGCCGAGCGACGACGACCTCTCGACGTGCGTGCACTGCGGACTCTGCCTTGACTCCTGCCCGACCTACAGGGTCACCGGCCTCGAGACCGAGTCGCCGCGTGGACGTCTCTACCTCATGACGCAGTGGAAGCGTGGCGGCCTCCCCTTCACAGAGGACCTCGCACGTCACATCGACCTCTGCCTCGGCTGCCGGACTTGCGAGGCGGTCTGTCCCTCCGGGGTTCCCTACGGCCGGATCATCGAGCACGGGCGAGCCGAGGTCGAGCGCCTTCGGCGGCCGGCTCTGAAGCGGCTGGTGGTGCGAGCCGGCCTTCGCGAGGTGCTCTCCCACCCGGGCCGCCTGCGCGTGGCGGCGGCGGCGACTCGAGTGGCGCAGACCCTCGGGATGACTTCCATTGTCTCGGCCGGCCGCCAGCTCCCCAGGCTCGGACGGCCCTATTCCGCGCCGGCCGCCGGCTTCGTCCCCCCCATCGGCCGGCGCAAGTTCCG
>JAYUBK010000097.1:0-6975 GCA_043740835.1 Chloroflexota bacterium | reverse complement strand
GGATCATCCACGCCGGCGGGGAAGATCGGGTCAACCGGCGGCGGAGTCGGAAAGGCGCGCTCGGTCATCCCGACCACGAAAACCCGGTCGAACGTCATCGCGGCAGTCGAGGCGACCGGTCCCACGATGACGCCATGTCCGAGCCGGCCCTCCGGCCTGCGGCGGTTGCGCAGTGCGTCCTCGAGGTGCTCGACAAACCTCTCAACGCTGACGGCTTTGTCGAGGTCCCCCGCGGCCGCCAGCCCGGCAACCACCTCGTCGAGAAGCTGCCCCGCCTCGACCTGGTCGGCCGGCCATTCCGGCGAGGTTGGGACGAAGTCGTTCCGCAGGCGCTGAGCCCAGCTGACGAGCTCGCGCCAGCCCGCACCAGTCGGCGGCTCGGTGGCGGTGGACACGCGGCGGATTACGTCCTCCATCCACTGGGCTGCGGCGATCTCGCCGGCGATATGCCGGCGGCGGCCCTGGGTGGCGTCGTCGTCTTCCTTCTGGAGCTCATCGAGAGCGCGCTGGTCCTCCGCACGTTTGAAGCCGAGGCGCTGCTGCCACTGGGCCGCGCCCCGGACGACGCCGGCGTCGCGAGAGACGCGATCCCATTGGGCGACCGAGGGCCCGTGTCTGCTGTCGTGCGGAAGGCTCGAAAGCCAGCTCAGCACCGCCGGGCGGGTGAAGCCCTCGCCCTGGAGGTGGAGAAGCCCGAGGAGGCCGCGTCCCGCGAAGCTTTCGGACACCGGCTTTCCAACAAGACTCGACCAGGGAAGGTCGGCGGCGCGGAGCGTTTCCCGAACCAATTGCGCGTAGGGCTCCTCATTGCGGTAGGCGACGGCCATGCGGTGGAGCGGCACCCCGGCTTCCATTTCGGCGGCGATGGTCCGGACGATGGCCCGCACCTCTTCGGCCGCATCGGGCGCGGTGACAATCGTCAGCCTCGGCGCCGCAGCACCGGTTCCCGAGATGGGGAGCGTGGGCCAGTCGACGCCCAGGGCCAGCGCCTGCGCCATCGACTCTGAGTCGGCAGTCTCATCGTCGAGCCAGGGCCAGGCAATCTCCACGGGCGCCTGTGTCGCAAGAGCGGCGAGGAGTTCGCGCTCTGGAGCTGAAAGCCCGCTGGGGAGAAGGAGTAGGACCGGGCCCCATTCCGACACGACGCCTGCGGCGCGCCCGGAGCGGATCTCGGCCGTGGCGGCTTGGAGCATCTCCGTCGCGTCGTAGAGTCGCGTTTCAGTAAGGAGCGAGCGCCAGGCGCTGAAGGCGTCGAGGGCTGCCTGAGCCAGACGTGAGCGACCGGCAAGCGCCCCCCGTTCGGATTCCGGCGTTGCCAAAGAGCGCAGGTCGCGGAAAAGCGCGCGCAGCGTGCTGACGACAGCGCGGTGCTCACCCCCCTCGCCGAAGCCCCCGGCGTGCCGGGCGGCGGCGCGTATCGACGCCTCCTCGGTGACTGCCGTGAGCGGCCGCCGCCCGGCTGCTGCGAGTGACGCCGCACCGGCGCTCTCCGCAAGTCGAGCCAGCACGGTTGTTCGAATGTTGGCGTAGGACCCCTGCGCGAGGTGGCGGCGCAGCGCGAGACCGGCCTGGTTGCTCGGCATCACGACCGTGACGGGCTGTAGCGGGTCGCTCTTCTGGTACGCAGCCACCCGCGACTCGAACCACGCGATCGCACCGGCCCCTGGCCGCAGCCTCACGGCTGTGAGACCGGCGGGCAAGCTCAAGCGGACCTCACCCGCAGCATGGGCAGCGGGTGGGTGACAGGCAATCCCATCGGCTCTTCGATCGTGAAGTAAAGGACCTGCCTTTCGAGCCCAATTTCCCCAAGAACTCGGTGCAGGGCGGTCCGGCGCTGGAGGTCGCAGTAACGGAATGGGTCGTCGAGAAGCAGGGGGGGATTGACGCCGTGCAGCAGGACCTCGGCAAGGGCGGCCCGAACGGCGAAGTAGAACTGATCGGCGGTCCCGTCAGACAGTTCCCGGCGTTCGAACTCTCGACCGTCCGCCCAGCCGGGGCGGAAGGACAGGCCGCTCTCGCCCTCAAGGCGGACCCCGTACTCGGGGACGATCGCCTGCAGCCGGAGACATGCCGCCGCTGCGATCTCGGGTCCCACGCCCTGCCTGATGTCGGCGATCGCACCCTCGAGCTCCTGGCGAGCGAGCGCCATCGCCTGGGCCCGGAACCGGAGCCTATCAAGGTCCTGCTGCCGGATTGACACCTCATCCTCGAGCTCTGCAACCGATCCCGTGGCGCTCTCGAGGTTCTTGAGCTCGACCTCGAGCCGGATCCTATCCTCGGCGACCTTCTGAATGAGGCGCGGCAGCTCGCGAGAGCGGGCCGCGGCACGCTCGAGCTCGGCCGGGTCGACGCGGAAGATGGACTGGCGGGCGATCTCGGTCTCGACCTCCTGCAGGTCCCGCCCCAGACCGGCGCGGTCGGCAAGCAGCTCGGCCTCTGGCCGCGAGTCGAGGGCGCGGACGGCCCCGGCAGCCTCGTCACGGCGCCGCTCCGCCGCGCGCGCACTCTTCTCGAGCTCGGCAATGGCCGGCTCGACGGGCAGGCTGACGGGGCGCCGTCCGGCAACGTGCGCGGCGATGGCGGCCGCGACAGCCAGCGCGAAAAGCGGGATGCCGAGCAGGGGCTGGAAGTAGGCGAGGACCAGGGCGCCGAGCGCGACGGCGATGCCTCCGATAAAGGCGGGCCCCGCCCAGGAGGATGCCGGCGTCGCAACCGTGGCTTCCGCCGGCAGCCGAGCGCGGCCATCCGCGGCTTCGACCTCGAGGCGCTGGAACTCGGCGCGGGCGTCGAGCGAACGGTCGATGGCGGAGCGGGTGCGGCGGAGGTCTTCGGCCCTGCTGTCGAGGTCGCGCAAGGCGCGGGCGCGCTCGACGACAGCGGTTCGTTCCTCGCGCTCGACCTCGAAGGCTGCGGCTTCTGCCGCCAGTTGCTCGATGCGCGGGCGCCCGTTGGCGATTCGGCCCGACGCATCGTTGGCCTGGGCGAGCCGGCGCCGCCCCTCCAGGAGGGACTGTTCCGCGGTGAAGATCTGGCCCGCCCGAGGGCCTGTGAGCTTGCTGATCGCCTGCTGCAGCCTGGTGACCGCCTTCGCGGCGCTGACCCCACCCGCGGAGCCCGCGACGAGCACCTCGAGGCGCTCGCTGAGAGCACGTGTGATGTCGCTGGAATCGGCCACCTCGATCTCCTCGTGGCGGATCAGGAGGCTGGCCTTGAATAGCTGCTCGTCGCACCCGGTATGACGCCGGACCACGGCTGCGATGTCGCCCGCGGCGCTGGCCAGCGGCTCCCAGCGGCCCTCGACCCATTGCAGGACCGAGCTCCGGTTGCGGGCGACGTCGCGCTCGATGCGCCAGCGCGCGCCGTCGGGAAGCTCGTAGTCGAGTCCGAGCGAACACTCCGTCTCGCCTTCGGCGACGAGGGCCTCCCGTTCGGAGGCGTAGCGGGGCATGAAGAGCGCCGTCTGGATCCCGAGAAGGATCCCCGTCTTACCCGCCTCGTTGCTGCCCAGGAAGACATTGACGCCCTTCTCGAAATCGATCTGCACCGCTTCTCGGTGCGAGCGGAAGCCGCGCAGCCGGAGCTGACGTAGCCTCACAGGAGTCCCTCCAACGCCTGCAGTCCGACCTGGAGGGCGCGTTCAGCAAGGAGGCGGTCAGAGTCGTCGGTGGCGCCATCGAGACGCGCCCGCAACCTCCGCTCGAACGCTCCCCGAACCGTGGACTCGTCGCCCGCGGCTTCGGGGAGAGTCTTCGTGCGGTCCCTTAGCTGGAGTGCGAAGAAGTCCTCCTGCAGGTTCGCAGCGACGTGCTCGAGGTCGAGCGGGAGGGGATGCCGGAGCACGCCGTTGAGGTCGAACCGGAGCAGCCTGTCGGGGCCGGCCAGCGCCTTCAGGCGGCGCCGCACCGCCTCGGCGAGGTCGCCGCTGCTCTCCTGCTCGAGCTCGGAGAGGTCGAGCGAATCGAGCGTGATCTCCCGCGTGTTGGTCGGTCCGACGGCCGTCACGGCAGGCGCCTGGCCAGGGTCGCCGAGGTCTACGAGCAGCATCCCGCGCGGGCCTGTCTCAGCGGGGTCGAACGACAATCCTTCGGGAGAGCCGGGATAGGCGGCCACGCGGCGCCCGCGCGTCACGATGCGCTGACGGTGATGGTCGCCCAGGGCCAGGTAGTCGAGGAAGGTGGCATCGAGCTCGGACTCCTCGAACGGGTGGTTCTTACGATCGACCCTGTCCTTGATGTCCGCCCAGAGCATCGACGCGTGCGCCAAGCCGACCTGGTGGCTCGCCGCGGGCGGCTCGCCGAGGTCGGCGAAGATCGCGCCACGAAGCGGTCGGCCGGTGCTGCCGAGGGCGTGGAAGGCGGTGTCGCCGATGATCTCGACCTCCCAGCAGCCGCTCTTGAAGACGCGCACATGCGACGGCCATGCCCGGTCCCATACGCCGCCGGGCCTCCAGGCGTCATGAGTGCCGGGTACGACAAGAACCGGGACCGAGACCTCGGACAGGGCCGCGGCCAGGCGTGCCGCGTCGGGCTGAGCCGGGAGATCGCGGTCGAAGACGTCACCGGCCAGCAGCAACACGTGCGCTCCATGCTCGCGGACGAGTTCGGGCAGCCGGTCTGCCTGGCGCGAGAAGTCCTCACGCCGGCGGGCGCGGCGAGCCGGGTCCTGGATGTAGTCCAGGCGCGGCCCCAGGTGCAGGTCAGCTGTATGGAGGAGTCGCATGCTGGAACGGAGCGTGACCGGGTCGGACGACAGCTATCTGTCGCGGCTTGATAATCCCGAAATGGGTTTCGAAAAGGGTGATCGCATTGTCCGCCTTCTGGCCGAGTTGCGGTTGTTCCAGTTAGCCCCCCAGGGCCTCACCAGCAGGGAGCTCGCCGGACGGATGAACATCAGCCAGCGATCGGCGCAGCGCGACATCCACGCCCTCGAGATCGAGCTCGAGGTCCCGTTCTACCAGGAGGAGGGCCGCTGGGTGGTCCAGAAGGGCTATTTCCTGGCCCCGATCAGCTTCACGCTCCAGGAGGCAGTCGGCCTTCTGCTCAGCGCTCGCCTCATGCTCCGCCACGCCGACAAGGGCGACCAGTTCACGGCGAGCGCCTACGAGAAGCTGGCGGGAACCCTGCCCGAGGCCATCCGGGGCGCTGTGGCCGAGACCGCCCGCGGCCTCGCCGACAAGCCTGCCGACGCCAGGTACTCGCGTGTCCTCTCGATCCTGACCAGCGGCTGGGTCGAAAGGCGCAAGGTCCGCATCACTTACACCATGGAGCGCACGTTCGAGCGCACGGTGCTGCCGCTCTTCATCGAGCCGACCCCCGCCGGGCACTCCTGCTACCTCATCGCGCTCGACCAGAAGCTGGAGGCCGTCCGCTCCTACAAGGTCGAGCGAATCGCGGATGCGGTCCTCCTCGAGGAGCATTTCGAACCGCCCGCCGACTTCTCGCCGAGCCGCCACCTTGGTGGCGCGTGGGGGATCTGGAGCAGCGACGGCGAGCCGGTACCCGTCGAACTCGTGTTCGCCGCCGCGGTGGCGAGGCGCGTCCGCGAGACGAACTGGCACCCGTCGCAGCGCCTGACCGACCTCCCGGACGGACGTGTTCAGATCCACCTCGAGGTGAGCAGCTGGCTCGAGCTCAGGCACTGGGTGCTGGGCTGGGGCGAGGCCGTCGAGGTCATCCGGCCGGCCGAGCTGCGCAACTCGATCCGCTCCGCGGTGACTGCCATGAGCCGCCTCTACGGAACTGCGCCGGTGAGCTCGAGGCGAGCGCCGGCGCACACTCTTCGCGATGCCGCTTCGCGCTCTGCTCGTTGAGTTCGCGCAGCGCATGAGCCGGGAAGGGTATGTCGTGGCGACGCAGGGCAACATCTCGGTACGGGCCGGCGAGACAGTCCTCATCACGCCCAGCGCGGTGCCCTACGGGAGGCTTACAACCGACCTCATAGCGGAAGTCGCCGCCGACGGCCGACACCTGAGCGGTCCGCCTCCATCAAGCGAACGTGCAGTCCACCTCGCCATCTATCGCGCTCGACCGGAGGTCAACGCCGTCGTCCACGCCCACCCGGTCCATGTCTGCGCACTCGCCGTCGCCGGCCGCGACCTGTCGGCCCTCCTCGACGAGGTGGAGCCCGCTCTGGGCGGATCGATTCGGGTCGCGCGTTACGCGCCATCCGGCTCGCTCGAACTCGGCGACAACGCCGTCAGGGCGATGGAGGGCCGCAACGCCGTCATCCTGGCCCGCCACGGCTCGGTGACCGCGGGCTCCGATCTCCTCAGCGCCTATCAGCACCTCGAGGTCCTCGAGCGCGCCGCCGCGGTCCAGATCCTGGCCGAGCGGCTCGGATGACAGCCGAGGCGTTGAACCCGCTCTGCGAACCGCGTCTCCTGACGCACGGCAGGAAGACCGAGCGCGCGGTGATCCTCCTCCATGGGTTCACCAATTGCCCCCAGATGTGGGTGAAGTTCGGCGAGGAGCTCTTCGCCGCCGGCAGCAACGTGCTCATCCCGAGGCTGCCCCGGCACGGCCTCGCCAACCGGCTGACCGATTCACCGGCGCACCTGACCGCGAACGAGCTTCGGACCTGCGTCGAGGAGGCGGTTCGTGAAGCATCAGAGCTGGGCGAGAAGGTGACGGTCGCCGGCCTCTCCCTCGGCGCCGTGCTCTCGGCCTACACCGCGATCAACGGCGAGCTCGTCGACCGCTGCGTGATGATCGCGCCTCTCTTCGCGGCGCCGGGAATGCCCATCTTCGTCAGCGACGCCCTCGGATTCGCCGTGGAGCGCCTGCTTCCGAACGTATTCGTCTGGTGGGATCGCAAGGCCAGGGCTGACATCGCCGGCCCCAAGCACGCCTACCCGCGCTTCGCGACCCGTGGCTATGGGGCCATGCTCCAGCTCGGCTACGCGGTCCGGCAGGCGGCCAGGCGGCAGCCGCCGAAGGTCCGCGACCTCCGGGTCGTCCTCAACGCCGCTGATACCGC
>JAYUBK010000096.1:0-6983 GCA_043740835.1 Chloroflexota bacterium | reverse complement strand
ACGCTCGGCTCCTGCCCTCGATGGAGGCATGGACAGCGGCTGGCGAGCTGCCTTCCGATGGCCACTTCGCCGTTGTCTGCGGCGATCAGGTCCGGTCGGCCCTGGTGGCGTCCATCCTTCGTCTCAGAGGGCTGGACGCGACCCTGGTGCTCGGAGGGATGGTCGATTGGACCGAGCGCGCCTACGCGGTGGAGAAGGGCACCGGCAGCACGTAGAGTGCCGACTCCAAGGGCCGCCCTGGAACAGCACCGGAAGGAGCGCCAGGCGGCAGGAGGAGACGCTGCACACCCGCAAGCGTCCGCGAGATCAGGATCCTGCCGCCACAACGACCTCCGGCCCATGTTGCCGGGCGCCGGGCGAAAGCACGAGGGACCGCATGATGCCAAGGCGCCAGGTGTGCGTTTCAAGGATGCTGAGGCCGGCGGCGTTGGCGAACGCAATGGTGTCCCGATTGAGATGCTCGCCCTTCAGCGGGACCGTGACCGCATTGAGGGCGTCCTGGATCAGGCCGACGCCCGCATGGTGACTGCGCACGTGGTCCAGGAGCAGGATCCGGCCCCCCACCCGGCAGACCCTGGCCATCTCACGAAGTCCGGCCACGGGGTCCGGCACCTCGCAGAGAGCCAGCGTTGCGACGACGGTGTCGAAACTGGCGTCCGGAAACGGCAGGTCTTCGGCGTCGGCGACTGCGAAGGCGACCGGGTGTTCGAGCGCCGGAACGCGCTTGCGCGCGATCGCGAGCATCGAGGGATTCTGGTCCGTGAGGGTGAGTCGGCAGGCAGTCGGGTAGTGACCGACATTCAGGCCCGTCCCGGCCGCAACCTCGAGGACGTCACCGTCGGCTGAGGCAAGCAGTCGGGCACGCGCACCGGGCAGCAGCGTGCGCTCCACGACTCCCATCACGGCGTCGAAGACCGCCGCCTCCCACCGCGATGCGGGAAGCGGCGCTGGGCTCATCTCCGGCCGGCCGTTCTCAGCCAATTCATCGAATCCTGCCCGGCTATTGAAGCTGGCCTCCCCAGAAGGGTCCCCGGGCGAGGGGGGCGAAGAGGCACAGGTTGACAGCGCCGGCAAGGAAGACCACAGCCCCGACCGCGGCGAGGGCGATCCCCAAGGTGTTGCCGACGAAGAAGAGTCCGGTGGCGATCAGCGCGATGCCGGCAACCATACGGATGCCCCGGCCGAACGGGTTTGCCATGAACTTGAGAAATGTCATTAGGGGGTTTCTCCTCGAATCTGGACTGCCGGGACATTGGTTAGACGGGCAGACCGCGAATTTGGATGCACGGGCCGTCTGCGGCCAGGGCGCGGGGCTGCATCCTTTGCTGTCCCGAGACCGTCCAACCTCTGAAGTGAGTGAAAGGAATCGCCGTGCCCCCGCCCGGGCAGACGGCCGCTGGCGCGCCCTGGACCGGGGACTGTCCTCGTCTGCCTCGCGCGCCGTTCGTTGATCGGGATTGCCGCCGGTGAACCGGCCGCGCCGCTGGGCGTACGCTGACTGCGGTGCTGGAAGTGGATCCCCAGGTTCGGGAGGATCTGGGGCGTTGCCTCGAAGAGCATCTCCCGGTTCTCTTCCACACCGCCCTCGGCCTGCTCGGGCGCCCCGACGAGGCCGAGGACGCGGTCCAGGAGACTGCGCTGCGGGCAATCCGCTCCCTGCCCGGCTTTCGTTCCGAGGCGGACATCTGCACCTGGGTGCATCGGATTTTGATCAACCGCTGCCACGATCAGCTCAGCGGGCGGTCGCGCCACGAGGATCAGCTGTCGCCAGAAGCGGTCGACTCTCTCTGGCAGGATCCGAATTACACCGTGGACCCCGCGATCGTGTTCCAGCACCTGAGCGACCACGATCGCCTGGTCGAGGCCCTCAGCCAGATCGGGACCAACCAGCGGGCGGTGGTCGTCATGCACGACAGCCATGGCTGGAAACTGCACGAGATCGCCGCTGCGCTGAGCATGCCGTTGCCCACCGCCAAATCACACCTCCGCCGGGGGCGGCAGGCGCTCGTCACCATCCTGAGCCGGGAGGGCGAAGATTCCCATGCCACCTGAACTGAGCTGCGGCGAAGCTCGGACGCTCGCCTCTGACCTCCTCGATGGTTCGTTGACAGACGCCCAGGCCGAGTCCGTAAAGCGGCACGTCGCCGGCTGCAGTTCTTGCCCCGACCTCTACCGCTCGATGGTTGCCGTGCACGATCGCCTTGCCGAAGTGGGAGTTGCAACCCCTCTTCCCCCTCGTCTGCGCGATCGAATTCGGCTCGCCCTGCTAGAGCAATGACGGATCCCGGAGCGCTGCCAGGCGTTCGCCGCGGACGCTTTGCTGTAATTAGCCGGTTGGGAAAGCCGTGATCGCCAGGTAAAGGACGGCGAAGAGCGCTACCCAGACGATGTCGACGAAATGCCAGTAGATGGCTCCTGCCGCCACTCCCACGTGGTGCTGGGCCGAGAATTGGCCGCTCCCCGCGGCGCGGGCGAGGATTATCAGGAGAATCACGAGGCCGCCAAGGACGTGGAGCCCGTGGAAGCCTGTCATCGTGAAGAAAGCCGACGCGAATGGGTTGGCGCTGAACGCCATCGCAAGGTTGCCGTCGGCGCCGATCCAGGAAGGCGCCAGCTTCTCGAGGAACTCGTAGGCCTGCCCGATCTCGAAGAGAAAGCCGAGGACGATCGTAAGGGCCAGCCAACGGATGAATTTGGCGCGGTTGCCGGCCTGAATCGCCAGGTGGGAGATGTGCATCGTGACTCCGGAGCTAAGGAGGACGATGGTGTTGACGGCCGGGATCGGGAACCAATCAACCGGGTGGCTGCCCGCCGGCGGCCACGTCTGGTGGCTTCCGAAGATGTAGAAGTAACCGGCGAACATGGTCCCGAAGAACATCACCTCGGAGGCCAGGAAGATGTACATGCCCATCATCCCGGGGGCGAGTCGAGGGTATTCGGGAAGCCTCTCGACCTGGGCCTCTGGCGCCGTTGCGACCGCCACTAGTGGCCGCCGCCGTGGCCGCCGGAGCCGCCCTCGTCCTTCGGGAACATGCGTACATCCTCGAACATCCAGCCACCGATGCCGTAGGCCATGACGAGCACGCCCAGCACGGCGAGGACGATCCTCGCGATCGGCGGGAAGGGCACGGCGGCCAGGCCGAGGAAGAGAAAGCCCGCGCAGACGACGACCGGCCACGTGCTGGCAGGGAAGAGGTGGATCCCCATCTGGTGTGCGCGCGTTCCAAAGTCGACATGGACGATCGTGGAGTCCTCGACCGGGAGGGAGTCGTCCCATTGGTGGAGTTGGGCTCGCGAGCTGTCCGCCATGCGCCACAGGCGGTAGGCGCGGCCGGAAGCGGCGGCGCTGGGCCAGAGGGCGAAGCTGCAATTCCGGCAGAACCAGCCGAAGCGGGCCGTCCAGAGGCCGCACCGTGGGCAGTCGATCCCGAGGGTGGGGTTGGCCGTATCGACGAACTCGACCACCTTGCTCTTCACTACTGCGATTCTAAGGGAACCAGGGCGCCGGGCCGCAAGGGCCGAGCGCGCAACGGGCGATTCTGTCGCGGAACTTATAATCGGCAGCGGATGGGAGGCAACCCGGTGAGGTTTCGGACGCTGCTGATGGCCGTCTTGCTGGCCACGATCCTGAGCATCCTCGTCGCGGGGCCCGCCTTTGCCGACGGCACCAGCGTCGTCTTCCCGCAGCCGGTGTCGCCGAACGGACACCGGATCTACGACCTCTACATCTACGTCAGCTACGTGGCCATCCCGATCTTCATCGGGGTCGAGGTCGGCCTCCTCCTGATCATCTTCAAGTTCCGCCGCAGGAACTCCGAGCATTACGGGGCGACATGGCACGACAACACCAGGCTGGAGATCGCCTGGACGATAATCCCCACGATCATCATCGGGGCCATCGGCTATCTGTCCTTCGTCGAGCTGGACAAGGACTTCAACCCCGACCACTTCAGCCAGAACGTGGCCGCGTCCGACCAGATGAACATCTGCGTCCAGGGCTACCAGTTCTACTGGACCTACACGTACACCAACAATCCGGGCTGCGAGCCCGGCGAGCTCCAGGACAAGACGAAGATCGTCTCCAAGGACACGCTGGTGGTTCCCGTCGGCAAGTTCGTCCACCTCACGACGCATTCCGACAACGTCATCCACTCCTGGTGGGTGCCGGCCATCTCGGGCAAGACCGATGCGGTCCCCGGCTACGACAACCAGGCCTTCCTGCAGATCGAAAAGGCCGGGACCTGGGAGGGCGAATGCGCCGAGCTGTGCGGCGTGGGCCATTATCAGATGCAGATCAAGGTCACAGCGATGAACCAGACCGACTTCGACAACTGGTCCAACCAGCAGAAGGCGACAGCCAACAAGCCGGCGCCGTCGCCGAGTCCAACGAAGTAGGAGAGAAGCGGATGGCAACTGCTACGCCGACGCGGCCGCCGGTCATCGAGGTCCCCGCGGCCTACGACGAGAAGATGTTCAGCCCCGTCACGGTCTGGCTGACGACGACCGACCACAAGCTCATTGGGATCATGTACATGGTGGCGGCGTTCGCCTCTTTCGTGATCGCCGGCATCTTCGCCCTGATCATCCGCGTCCAGCTCGCGCAGCCGAACCTCACCTTCGTGCAGCCGGAGGTCTACAACCAGCTCGTCTCGGCGCACGGGACGACGATGATCTTCTTCTTCGCGACGCTGTTTCTGACGGGGATCGCGAACTACATGGTGCCTCTCATGGTCGGCGCCCGCGACATGGCCTTCCCGCGCGTCAACGCCTTCGGGTTCTGGCTGGTGCCCGTCTCGATCTTCATCTACTACGCGGGCTTCTTCACACCCGACGGTGCCCTCAACGCGGGCTGGACGGCCTATCCCCCGCTCACCGAGAAGATCTTCAACGGAGGCGTCGGCGTCGACCTCTGGGCCGTCTCGATCTTCGTCTGGGGCGTGTCCGGAATCATGGCGTCGGTCAACTTCCTGACGACGATCCTGGCACTGCGCGCGCCGGGCATGAGCCTGCTCCGCATGCCCCTCTTCGTCTGGGCACAGATCTCGACCTCGATCCTGCTTCTAACCGTCGGCGCCCCTCTGATCGCCGCCATGGTTCTCACCGAGTTCGATCGTCAGCTGGGATCGAACTTCTTCACCTCGACCGGAAGGCCGGTGCTCTACCAGCATCTCTTCTGGTTTTTCGGGCACCCCGAGGTTTACATCATGATCCTGCCCGGATTCGGAATGATCTCCGAGATCATCCCCGTCTTCTCGCGCAAGCGGATCTTCGGCTATGAATCGATGGTCATGGCCATCTTCGGCATCGTCTTCCTCTCCCTCGGGGTCTGGGCCCACCATATGTTCACGGTCGGGCTCAACGTCTACGTCGAAACGGCGTTCATGGCGATGACGATGCTGATCGCAGTTCCCACCGGAATTAAGTTTTTCAACTGGATGGCCACGGCGTGGGGCGGAGCCATCGACTTCAAGACGCCGATGAAGTTCGCCTTTGGCTTCCTGGCCACCTTCCTCATCGGTGGTATCACGGGCGTCTTCCTCGCCGCCGTCCCTGTCGACACGCAGCTCCACCAGAGCTACTACGTGGTGGCCCACCTGCACTACGTGCTGTTCGGGGGCAGCGTCTTCACGATCTTCGCCGGTATCTACTACTGGTTCCCGAAGATGACCGGGAGAATCCTCAACGAGAAGCTCGGCAACTGGAACTTCTGGACCATGCTGGTCGGCTTCAACGGGACGTTCCTGATCATGCACACCCTCGGCCTTGACGGCATGCCGAGGAGGATCGCGACCTATGCCCGACCGGACTGGGCGTTCACGAACCTGATCATCACGATCTCGGCCTTCCTGCTCGCCTTTTCGGTCCTGCTCTTCCTGATCAACGTCTTTTACTCGCTCAACCGGGGCGAGGTTGCCGGTGACGACCCCTGGGGCGGAGCGACGCTCGAATGGGCCACCACGTCGCCGCCGCCGCCCTACAACTTCGACCGGGTCCCCGAGGTGCGCAGCCGCTACCCCCTCAACGACCTGCCCGGCCACCGTGCGCCGGTCGCCGTCGGGGACTAGATCGCCATTTACGCCGAAGCCGCCAGCGCATCCTCGGCGCGCGTCCGCGCCACCCAATCCACGAAGAGCTTCAGCATCGCGACGAGGTAGCTGATCTTCCCGGCAACCATCAGGGCGACCCCGGCCAGCGTCTGGTCGGTCAGCGCGTCGAGACCCGCGACAGCGCGTGGCGCAGTCAGGTAGATGTGGTAGAAGGGCGTGCGGGAGAAGATCAGGACCAGCGACACGGTGTCCTGGGGCACCGTGCCCGCGATGATGTAGACAACCTTGGCGACGGGACCGAGCCTCCATCGCAGCTGCTCGGACGTGCTCTCCACGATGGGCCACCAGAACAACATTCCGCCCACCATGAACGTCAGGTGCTCGAAGATGTGCACCCCTTCTGAGCCGAGCGTCAGGTCATAGAGCGCCGGCACGTGCCAGCCGATCATCACAACTGCGAATATCACCTGCGCAGCGACCGGCTCCGCGCAACGGCGCAGGCCCGGCAGGCGAGCGACCTTCGCAGCCATCGAGGGTGAGAGCCCGAGCAGCCAGAGCGGCGGCGCGATGATCCCGATGAGGATGTGCTGAACCATGTGCACGCTCTGCAGGGCGTTGTCGCTGTACCAGTCGATCGGCGACTCCAGGCCCAGCCAGGCGACGCCGATGCCGGCGACGAAGTAGGCGGTGTGGTGGCGCCGGTGGTCCGCGGCGTTGCGCGCGAACACCAGGTACGTTCCTGAAAAGACGATCAGGCCCAGGTAGACGCTGGGGTCGAAGGGCCAGTGCCCGGCCGTCAGTGCCCCTTGCTGCCGCCGTCCGGCACCGCGGGAGCGATGTCGACACTTGACGGAGGCTCGCTTGCGATGGCCCCGGCCGAGGCGTGCCCGTCAAGCGGGCCGCCGACCGTCCCCTGACTTTCGGCGGCGAGCAGGG
>JAYUBK010000095.1:0-2074 GCA_043740835.1 Chloroflexota bacterium | reverse complement strand
TCTCCCCCGAGGCAAGCCAGGCGCTGGCGGAGGCGCTGAACTCTGCCGGCGGGCGATCCAACTCAGGAGAGGGCGGCGAGGACCCCGATCTCTACGGGCGCTCCGGCGCCCGCCTCGACAACCGCATCAAGCAGGTCGCCTCGGCCCGATTCGGCGTCACGCCGCGCTACCTGCTGCAGGCTGATGAGCTCGAGATCAAGATCGCGCAGGGCTCCAAACCAGGCGAGGGGGGGCAGTTGCCCGCTGTCAAGGTCACCAGCCTAATCGCCCGCCTTCGGCACGCCCAACCGGGCATGCAATTGATCTCACCACCACCCCACCACGACATTTATTCGATCGAGGACCTGGCCCAGCTGATCCACGATCTCAAGTCGATCAACCCTCGTGCCCGGATCGGGGTGAAGCTTGTCTCGGAAGTCGGGGTCGGCACCATCGCCGCCGGCGTAGCCAAGGCGAAGGCCGATTACGTCCTCATCAGCGGCCATGACGGGGGCACGGGCGCGTCGCCCCTCTCCTCGATCAAGGGCGCCGGCTCGCCATGGGAGCTGGGCCTCGCCGAGGCGCAGCAGGTGCTTGTCGCAAACCGCCTCCGCGAGCGCCTGACCGTCCGCACCGACGGTGGCCTGCGCACCGGCGCCGACGTCATTACCGCCGCGCTCCTCGGGGCGGAGGAATTCGGCTTCGGGACCATGCTTCTGATGGCCCTCGGCTGCGACATGGCGCGTCAATGCCACCTCAACACCTGTCCCACTGGAATCGCAACCCAGCGTGCCGATCTTCGCGCCAAGTTCGACGGGCGGCCAGAGCACGTCGTGAACTATCTGACCCTGGTCGCCGAGGAAGTGCGCGGAATCCTCGCCTCGCTGGGCGCCCGGACCCTTGACGAGGTGATCGGTCGGGTCGAACTCCTGGAACAGATCCCTGGGAGCAGGCTCGACCTCGGCTTCCTTCTGGAGGGGCCCTCCGACCAGACGGCCGTTCGGCGGCGCACCTGGGCCCGCAACGGCGAGGCTCCCGCGCCGGACCCCGAGTCCGGTTCGATCAACAACTCGCACCGTGCTGCGGGCGCATCGCTGTCGCGATGCGCAATCGAGACCGGCCGTCCGCAGTACCGGGCCTGGAGGGGAAGCGCCGGCCAGAGCTTCGGAGCTTGGAACGCGACCGGTGTCGAGTTGGCGCTGGAGGGCGAAGCCAATGATTACGTTGGCAAGGGCATGGCCGGAGGGCTGCTCAGCATCCGCCCTTTCACGGGCGACTCCGCGCGGGAGCCGGTCCTGGCCGGCAACACCTGCCTCTATGGCGCGACCGGAGGTCGCCTTTTCATCGCCGGCCGGGCCGGGGAACGTTTCGGTGTTCGCAACTCCGGTGCGGTGGCGGTCGTGGAAGGCGCGGGCGACCATTTCGGTGAGTACATGACCGGCGGTGTGATCGTCTCCCTGAGCCGCGTCGGCTCCAACGTCGGGGCGGGCATGACCGGTGGTGTCGCTTACATCCGCGACTGGGCGGGGCTCAATCCTGAGAGCGTCGTAGCGCGCACAGTGCCGGTTGAGGACGCCGAGGAACTGCACGGCCTTCTAAGTGAGCACGCGGCTCGAACCGCGAGCGTCCTCGCCGCCGAGCTACTTGCCGACTGGCCCGGAAGCCTCCTCGGCTTCCGCCAGGTCGTGCCCGTGGGCACCATCGAGGCCGCACCGGCGGCGGAGCCCATTGCGGACGGGGTCCTCGAGAGCGACAGAAAGAACTAGCGGCTCGCCACCCTTTCGAGGATGTCGAGTGTCTGGGCTGCGGCTCGCTCCCAGGTGAACTCCGCGGATCGAACCCGCGCCTGGGCCACGAGGGTCGCCCGAAGCCCCTCATCGCCGAGAAGCCTTTCCAGCCCGGAGGCGATCGAAGCCACATCCTCGGCGTCAACTTCCAACGCGGCGCCTGCCGCGACCTCGGGGAGAGACCCACGGTTGCCGATGAGCGCCGGCAGGCCGCTCGCCATCGCCTCCAGGAGGGGCAGCCCGAAGCCTTCGTAAAGGCTTGGGAAGGCGAGCACCGAGGCGTTGGCATAGAGCGCCGCCAGCGTCGC
>JAYUBK010000094.1:0-2084 GCA_043740835.1 Chloroflexota bacterium | reverse complement strand
TGCCCTCTACCCGCTCCGCAAGGCCGCTGGGCAGGCGCGCCCGCACTCCTTGCATTCCGATCGAGAAGGCCAGCCCTGGCATGGTGTCGACGTCCAGCGCCAGGACCGGCCGACCGAGGTGCGCGAGATGCCGGCAGAGGGTCCCAGCTATCGAAGACTTGCCGGCGCCGCCCTTGCCGACGAAGGCGATCTTCAGGCGCGCAGCCGCTCGGCCAGCCGGGTGACCGCGCGCACCATCTCCGAGTCGGGAGCTGTCTCGATCGGCGGTCGGCCTTCGCGGTCTGCAAGGCGGACGGCATCGTCATAGGGGATGACGGCGATGACGTCCAGACTGCTTTCACGGGCGACGGCATCGATCAGCGCCTGGTCCTGGGCATCACGAACTTTGCTGCCCACGATGTGGATCTCGGCAATTCCCAGTTCACGAGCCAGGAAGGCCGTGCGGCGGGCCGTCTCAATTGCCTTGGCGTACGGTTCCACGACGACCAGCAGGTGATCGACGTCTTTGAGTGTCCCACCGGCGCGAGAGAGGTGTTCGAGGCCGGCTTCCATGTCGACCACGGTGACCTCAGCCTCCGAGCTCAGGATTTCCGCCAGCATGCCACGCACGGTGGCATGGTTGCCTCAAGTTCAACCGGCGCCGGCACGTTCGATCCTCGCCCCGAGTACCAGGCGCACTCCGTCCGGCCCGGCGACGGCAAACTCCTCGAGGAGGTCCGACACGGTGCGCGACTCGTCAAATGCGCGTTGCGGCATCGATTTCAGGCTTGCGGCGATCAGCGGGTCGAAACCGAGGCTCGTTGCGAGGTTGGGGTTGGAGTCGGCATCGATTGCCAGGACCGAAAGGCCCTGGCGAGCGTAGATCCGGGCGAGAGTTCCGCTGAGTGTCGTCTTCCCGGTGCCACCCTTTCCGGAGATTCCAACCTTCACGATCTGTACTTTAGACCCCGTTTGCGAGCCGATCTCTATGTTCAGGACACTTACCGAGGGCGCGGCACGCACCCTTATCCTCTTGCGATGAGCAGGCGCCCCATCGCTTTACTTGTCGTGTTGTCATCGGTTGCGATGGCCTGTGGCGGGGGTCAGACGTCGACACAGACGACATCTTCCACCCCGCGCTACGGCGGCACGATGGTGGTGGCATCCTCGTCTGATCCCGGCTCGCTCAACCCGGGTACCACCACCTCGGTACCCACGCACATCGTCACGGGGCCCATGTTCAACGGTCTCGTCGGTATCGATCAGGCGCTGAAGCCGACCCCCGACCTCGCCACTTCCTGGACCACTTCGGGAGACGGCAAGGCCGTCACCTTCCACCTCGCAACGGGAGTGCTGTGGCACGACGGCCTGGCGTTCAGCTCGGCGGACGTCAAGTTCACATTCGAGCAGATCTTGATGAAGTACAGCTCACGGACCAAGGCAGCCTTGACCCCGGTGCTTGACTCCATCACGACACCGGACGCCAATACGGTCGTCTTCAACTTCAAGATTCCCTATGCGGCGTTCCTGGCGCTGATCGAAAAGGTGAACGCCCCGATCCTTCCCAAACACATCTATGAGGGGACCGACCCCCTCACCAACCCGGCCAATCAGAAGCCCGTGGGAACCGGCGCCTTCAAGTTCTCCGAGGGCGTCAAGGGCGACCATTACACCCTGGTCCGCAACGACCATTACTTCAAGAAGGGCCTCCCCTACCTCGACAAGATCGTCGTCCGCATCATCCCCGACGACTCCTCGACATCCGCGGCCTTCGAGCGCGGCGAGGTCGACCTCCTCCCGGGACCGCCGGTGCTCGACTACGACCGCCTGTCCAAGCTGCCGGGAGTCTCGTCGACCAAGAAGGGACGCGAAGCCTTCGCCAGCGTCACCTTCATCGTCTTCAATCTTGCTCATCCCGCGCTCCAGGACGTCCGGGTCCGGCAGGCGATCGCCGCGGCGGTGGACCAGCAGTTCATCATCAGCTCGGTCCTGGCCGGCAAGGCCATTGCCACGACGGGGCCGATCTCCCCTCAGCTGGCGCCGTTCTACTCGGCCACGAGCGCAAAGGCGGTTCCTCACGACGTGGCCGCCTCCAAGCAATTGCT
>JAYUBK010000093.1:0-7069 GCA_043740835.1 Chloroflexota bacterium | reverse complement strand
TCGCGGCGCCTGCCGGTCCGGATCTCCGGGCGTCCGCGATCGGCAGGGAGGGCGGCGCGACGGTCCAGGTCACGTTCGAGATCCGCTCGGGCTCGTTCAGGGACCGTCACACGGCAGTCCTCGATCCGGGAGTACCCGACCCGGTGGCGGCGGCCGACGCCCACTGGACGATGCTGGCACAGGCCAACGCCGACCTCATGGCTCGCCTCGTCGCGGCCGGTGCGGTGGGGGAAGGTCTCGGCAGGTTGACCGGACGCTGAACGCAGTCGGGTTTGCGCAGCCGGCGGGGCTGGAGTCAGGGCCAGCGCCAGTGGAACGACAAGGAAGAGGTGCAGGGCGAGAGAAGGTCGGCGTTTGCGGCGCTTTGCGTCCCGGCGATGGTTTATGCGGGGGAACTGCATAAAAATGCACTCAGGAGGCAGGCGCTGAGTCCGGGATTGCCATGAACGCGGCGAGTGCCGGATTTCGACCCACAACTGCCCCCCTGAAGCACCGATTCAGCCCACATTCCCACACTCGGCGCTGCATAACGGCGCTGCCGCCGGTCCCGTCGCCGTCTTCTGGGCGGACGACGGATCTCGACGCCACGGCTCGGCTTTGCCGCCTTCCTAGTCGTTCGACTCAAGGCTCCGGCGCTGACGCCCGTCGTCGCTAGCCCTGGGCGCTGCCCCGCGGTGAACCGAGCCGGCCCTGCACCCAGGTGCAGAGCGCATTCGAATTGAGAGCGACCGGGTCGGCCGACTTAGGGGCTGTCGTCGAGAAGAGCCCGCTCTCAACCCCTGAACGGACGCCTGAGGTGCCCTCTCGGTCGTCTACAGCCCGGCGGGGTTCTTGAGACCCGTCGTGATGTCCGAGTAAAGGTTATGGACCTGGCCCCCGGTCGTGATCAGCATCACGAGTACGACGAGAGCGATCAGCACGAGGATGAACGCGTATTCGACCATCCCCTGGCCGGCCTGAACCCCGCGATTGGCACGCTGGCTCCCCGATCGGATCAGGCACCCAGTCGGTCTCGCGAAGAGTTCTTGGATAAGGGTCATCGGCGTATCAACGCGTGAAGTGGCTCTTTCCGTCGGTTTGTAGAACAAGCATGTTTGCGACTTCCGCCTGCAAGATTGTGGGAGCCGACATCGGACAGACCACGACTGAGATCGACAGCCCGTCGCGCCCAGAAACCCACTTGGCTTGATTCGAGCGCAGTCTACCCGCGTTCGGCAGAGTTGGGGGTGCCACCCGTGGCCCGTGTCAAGGCCCTGGCGAGGGCGTGACCCGGAACCGTATCCGACGCGTTTGATGGTTCGATGGTGATACTCCGGATGGTGCTGTTAAGATGCCCCGGCCGAGACCCGCGGCGGGTTTGTGGAGTCCGATCTGAATTTTGAAAGCGATTTTTGAACGCGGCCGCGCGAGCCTGGAGCTGCTTAAACGCGGCGTCACGGCGGGCCTTGGGCCGAGGAGCAACGTCCTCGACCGAGTCCGTTTCCTCTTCCTCCTCTTCTTCGTGCTCAACGCGGCCCAGGCCGCGTTCCTCCTCCTTCGCGGGGCTCCGCAGGACCTCGCCGCACTGCTGGCCTCCTATTCGCTGACCTTCCTCGTCCTCTACGCGGCGAGCATCTACCTCCGCGGCAAGGCGTCCCTCTGGTTGGACCTCATCGCGACCCTGGCCCTCTACTCGGCCGGGATCGAGGTCGGCAACGCGGTTCGTCTCTATCTCCTCTTCTACGGCATCCTGCTTTTCCGCTCGCTCTACTCGAGCGCCTGGGGCGTGGCCGGGACGACGACGCTGTTCCTCGCGCCCCTGATCGCATCGGTCGCCGTCGCCAGCAACTACAACCCCCAGACAGTCGCCCAGGTCCTCGTCAACATCCCCGGCTTCGCGGCCGGGGCCTGGCTCATGCACCAGATGAAGGTGATCCTGCGTGACTACATGGAAACCCTTCGCCGCGAGCAGGTCCTGACGCGAGCAGCCGACGACCTTGTCGCGGTCGAGAACCCGGACGCGGTCTACGAGGCGGCCATCAGGGGTGCGATGGGTCTCATCGCCAACGTGCGCGGGGCGCGCGCGGCGATCTCGATCGGGTCGCTGCGATCTCAGAAGCCGGTCGCCACCGGCCCTCCGCCCCGGCTCATCAGCGCTCCGGAGGTGAAGTCGCTGCCTCCTCCCATGCAGGCCTCGTTCGAGCAGATGAAGCCCGTGGTCCTGCCGATCGACAAGGTGACCGTCATCGCCGGAATTGAGGAAGACAGGGAATCCGGGCCATTCACAGGCTGGTCCGCGGCCGCGCCGCTGACGATCGAGACCAAGCTGCGCGGGTTCATCTCGCTGGCGACGGTCGAACCGATGCCGGGCGGCGTTCTCGACGGTTTGGCAAGGCTCTCCTCGAGCGTCGCCCTAGCGCTCGAGCGCGTCAATCTCGCCGACGACCTTCGACGCTCGACAGACAACCTGAAGTCAAGCGAGGCCCGCTTCCGCTCGCTTGTCCAGAACTCTTCGGACGTCATCACCCTCCTCGATGAGCGGGGCAGGATCTCCTACATCACGCCGACCGTGGAGAAGCTGCTCGGCTATGAGACCGGAAAGCTTCTCGACACCACCCTCTGGAAGGTCCTTCACGCCGAGGACTTAAACCGCGCCAACTCGACCTTCCAGGAGCTGCTCCGAAACGACTTCGGGCAGGAGCTCGTGGCGGCGCGCTGGCGCCATGCGGATGGAACCTACCGCTACATGGAGACGATCCTCAGCAATCAACTCGCCGATCCCGACGTGCGGGCCGTGGTCCTCAACACCCGCGATGTCACGGACCGCAAGGATCTCGAGGACAAGCTCCGCCACCAGGCCTATCACGACCCGCTCTCAGGTCTTTCCAATCGTGCCCTGTTCAAGGACCGGGTGGCCTCCGGCCTCAGGCAGCACCGTGACGATCGCGCCGCACTGGCGGTTGTCTTTCTGGACCTGGACGACTTCAAGCATGTCAACGACTCGCTGGGGCATGCGGCCGGCGACTCTCTTCTGCTGGCCGTCGCAACCCGGCTCCAAACCTGCGTCGGCCCGACGGACACCGTCGCGCGATTCGGCGGCGACGAGTTTGCCATCCTTCTCGACCCGATCTCAGACGAGAGCTATCCGACCGCTGTCGCCGAGCGCATCCTGAGTGCGTTCAACCTTCCGGTGAAGGCGGACGGGATCGAGATGATCGTCGCCTTCTCGATCGGAATCGCGATCTCCGATCCCACCTCGCTCGATCCCGAGGACCTGCTTCGCAACGCCGACGTCGCCATGTACCGCGCCAAGGCGCGCGGCAAGGGTACTTTCGAGATGTTCGAGCTTTCCATGCACGCGGCCGCGCTGGAACGGCTTGAGTTGGAGAACGATCTCCGAGTCGCCATCGAACGCAACGAGCTCTTCCTCGAATACCAGCCGATCGTCTGGATGGACACCGAGCGGGTTTATGGTGTCGAGGCGCTGCTGCGCTGGAACCATTCAGTCAAGGGTCGCATCGAGCCCGAAAGGTTCATTTCCCTCGCCGAGGAAACGGGGATGATCGGCGCCATCGGCGCGTGGGTTCTGGAGCAGGCCTGCGCGGAGGTGCGGCGCTGGGACGAGGAGTTCCCGGAGCATCAGCTCCGCCTCGGAGTCAACGTATCCGTGCGCCAACTGCAGCGACCCGACATCGTCGACGAGATCCGCCACGTCCTCAAGAAGACGGGCCTTGCAGCAGACCGACTCACCCTCGAGATCACGGAGAGCGCCGTGATCAGGGAAGGGGAGGAGACGTCGCACGTGTTCCAGCGCCTCCGCGCGGCGGGCATGAAGGTCGCCATCGACGACTTCGGCACCGGCTACTCGTCGCTCAGCTACCTGGCACGCTTTCCGATCGACGTCATCAAGATCGACAAGGCCTTTGTCACCTCCTCGAGCCGCGGCGTCAAGAACTCGGCGCTTCTGCGCGCCATCGTCGGCCTCGGCCACAGCCTCGGGGTCGAGATCGTCGCCGAGGGCATCGAAAACAGGCAGCAGGCCCGCATCCTCGAGCCCCTTGGCTGCAGCGGCCAGGGCTATTACTTCTCACGGCCATTGTCGTCGGCCGACCTGACGGCGCTGCTCGGGCGCGACAGCGGTGGTGTCGAGACGCCGGGGACGAGGAGCCGGCGCGGCAAGGCCGGGGCCAGGCAGCGAGCCGAGCCCTCCCAGGGGTCGGCATAGGCCGGCCGGGCGGGGACCGACCTCGACCCGGACCCTCCCCCTCAGGCGGTACCGAGCGGGAAGCACGCTGTAGCATTTCTGTTTGCCGTCCACCCGCAGCGGGTGGGTACGGATGCCATGCAGAAAACTGAGGAATTTAAGACTCTGGATCTCGAGGCCGTCCCCGCGGTCGCCACCGTCACCGTGCACATGCTCGACGGCACGGTTCTGCGCGGCGTGTCGTCGGTGGAACAGATCACCCGGCAGGGCTTCCCCTACGTCGCGGCCGATGGCGAAAACACCGTCTGGCTCCCGAACGCAAACCTCAAGTACATCGTCCTCGAGGGCCGCGATGAGGCGGACCCCGACGACAGCGGGGCGGGACGCCGCGCCTTGCTCAGCTTTGGCCAGGGCGAGGCGATCGAGGTCTACCTGGGCGACCTGCCGGGCTCCGAGATCCAGGGGTTCCAGGTTCTTCTGCGGCAGCCCGCCAGCTCGACCGTGGCGCCGGCGATCGTGTGTTCCTCGGCGCTGGTCGAGATCCGTTTCGTCGAGCGCTGGGGCATCCCGCTCGACCGTTGGAGCGCCTCTCCGCGCCGGCGCCGCAGCGACCCCGTGCCGGCTGCGGCACAGCGCGGTTCCGCTGATCCCGCGATGCGGATGATGCAGCTTGCAAGTCATTACCGGGATCGCCTCTCGTCGGTGCAGGACGGCGACCTCACCACCGGTGACCGCGAGTCATTCACTCGAGCTGTGCGCGTCCATCTCGAACGCCTGCTGGAGGAGGACGGGATTCAGCTCGGAGTCACCGAGCGGACCTCCCTCCTCGACGCGATAATGAACGCCGCCGTCGGCTACGGGCCGCTCGACCACCTGCTCCACGATCCCGCGATCAGCGAGATCATGGTCAACAGCACCGACGACGTCTTCATCGAACGCGATGGCGTCCTCATGAAGGCAGATGCGCGCTTCGACGACGAGGGTCAATTGCTTGAGATCATCCGGCGGATGATAGCCATCACCGGACGCCACATCGATGAGCTGAGCCCGATGGTGGACGCGCGGCTTCCCGATGGCAGTCGAGTCAATGCGATCATTCGCCCGGCCGCAATCCGTGGCCCCTCGCTGACGATCCGCAAGTTCCGCGACTTCGTCCTCAACATGCCGGACCTGGTCCGGGAGGGGACCCTCAGTCCCGCCATGGCGGAGTTCCTGCGCGCATGCGTCGTCGGCCGCATGAACATCCTCGTCTCCGGTGGCACCAGCTCCGGCAAGACCACAACGCTCAACGTGCTGACCGGCGACGTGCCTTTGAACCAGCGCATCATCACCGTCGAGGACGCGGCCGAGCTGCAGATCCAGCACCCCCACGTCATCGCCCTGGAGCAGCGCCCGGCAAGCATCGAGGGCACCGGCGAGCTCTCGACGCGCCAGCTGGTGCGCAACAGCCTCCGGATGCGGCCCGACAGGATCATCGTGGGCGAGGTTCGCGGCGCCGAGGCGCTGGACATGCTCCAGGCGATGAACACCGGCCACGACGGGTCGATGTCGACGATCCACTCCAACTCGGCCCGAGATGGTCTCAGCCGCCTCGAGACGATGGTGATGATGGCCTCGCTTGACCTTCCGTACGAGGCGGTTCGGGCCCAGATCGCATCCGCCGTCAACCTGCTGGTTCACCAGGCTCGGATGCCGGATGGACGTCGCAAGATCGTCCAGATCGCCGAGGTCCTCGGCTATGACGCCAACGGGCCCGTCCTGCGCGACATCTACGTCCTCGGCATGGGCTCCGACCTCCACCTCGAGTACAACGCGACCGGCTACCGGCCGCGAGCGCTCGACAAGGCTGCCTTCTACGGCGTTCAGGTGCCGGACAGGCTCTTCGACCCCGAGTTCGCGCGCTACATCCCGGTGGGGTCCGACAGCATGATGCCCGTCACGAAGGAGCCGATCGCCGCCGACGGCGTACGCCGCACCGCCTCCGATGTCGTGCGCGAGGTCATCGTCGTTCCGTTCAGCTCCAACCCTGCGGCGGCGGCCGCGCAGAGTGGGCGCGGCATCCCGTCACCCCCCGAGCTTCCGTCCTACATGGACCCGGCCGGCCTCGTCGCAGCGGCGGCGGCGACCACGCACACGACCGATGAGCAGAGCCGCAACGTCCGCGACCTCGTCGCCGCGGCGCGCCATGCACTCGGTGGGATGCCCGCACCCGGCGCCACCTTCCCAAGTGGCGGTGGCGGAGGCCCGGCCGGTGGCGTCGCGCCCTCCACTGCGGCCCCGATGTTCGTTCCCAGCTGGCAGGCGCCGCCGCTGCGCCGGAAGGGCCAGCCGACGGTGACCGACGCGCGCAAACGCGTCCAGGCCGTCGTCGACAGCCTCGTGGCCTACCTCGGCCTGCCCGCGCGAATGACCCCGACGATGTTCTCGGCGTTCTATGGAGCCGAGGTCAAGATCAACGCCTACGCTGTCGCGGCCAAGGTCAGCAGGACGACCGCTCGCGCCGACCTTCGGCGGGCGGCGTCAATCGGCCTCGTGGTGCCCCAGCGCCATCCGCAATTGGGCCTGACCTACCGGGCCGGCTCGTTCCTGCTCCAGGCCGTCGCCCAGGGCCTCGGATTGTCGTTCGGCGAGGCGGAGGCCCTGACGTCCGACAGCGTCAACAGCAAGATCATCGCCTCGATGCGGGTCACCCGGTAAGGCGAACCGCGGGCTGAGCCGGGGCAACGTTGGGGTTCAGGCCCAGCGACAGCAGTCCCGCACTGCTGATGGTCACGGTGTCGGCGATGATCCCGCCGAAATCCGGGGTCTGCATCGCACGGGGCGACCCGAATGTGAATGCCGCGCCGGGGGTGTAGAGCATGCCGACATAGGCGGTGTTCGACGCAC
>JAYUBK010000092.1:0-7089 GCA_043740835.1 Chloroflexota bacterium | reverse complement strand
GCGTCAACTGTCGGAGCTTGTTACTTCACGCGACAGGCCGCGACGTCATTGATAAACAGTTCCAGCGAACTGGATGAAGCCAGCGATCGGGCATCCCTTCGAAGTGTGCGCGTGGGTGCAATGGACGCCGATTCTCGGACCGGGATCGATGTACAGCTGGCCCCGGATGAGAAGGTGATCGCCGGAATGTGCAGGCACCTCCGGTGCCAGTGAATTGTTGTGGTCGATCTCTATGAGGCGCCCATCGGGCGCTGTCACGCTGAATCGCTCGTGACCGCCGCTGTCAGATGGTTCAGTTGCGACAACAGCGTCAAAAGTCACCTCCGCGCCGGACTTTCCCTGCGCGATGTCGGCAGCAAGGGTCGCGTTGTCCGCCCCCGCGCCGGACGCCTGCGGCGAGGCCGCGCCTCCACAGGCGGCGAGCAATCCTAATGCGAGGAGGCTACACAGCCCCGAGAGCAGCCGCGACGTCGAACCTGCCTTCATAGATCGCCTTGCCGACAATAGCCGCTGTCGCTCCTTCGGCGGCGATGGCGCGAAGGTCGTCAAGACTTGCGATACCGCCTGAATAGGTAATGGGCTGGGTCGTGACCCCGAGCGCCCGCCGCAGCGCGACGAGGTCGGGGCCGGCCAGGGTGCCGTCCCGGTCCACCGACGTGAGGATCACCGCGGCTAGCGGAAGCGGCGCCCAGCGGCCGAGGACGGTCGTCAGGTTCAGGGCCTCGGTAGCCGTCCAGCCCGACACGGCCGGGTGGCCATCCTTCAGGTCAAGCGCAGCGGCCACCTGACCGGGGAAGGCCCGTGCCACCCGGCCGAACGTCTCCGGGTCGCGTACCGCGATGGTGCCCATCACGACGATCGATGCGCCGGCGTCCAGCCACGATCTCGCCATGGCCTCGTCACGGATTCCTCCGGCCACCTGCACTTCCATGGGCGTCTCGGCGACGATCCTGTGAAGGACTTCGAGGTTGTCGCCCCGACCCACGGCCGCGTCGAGGTCTACGACGTGGAGAAAGCGCGCGCCCGCCTCGGCGTGTGCAGTGGCAACGGCCACCGGGTCGTCGGCGTAGATGGTCTCGCGGGCGAAGTCGCCCTCGACGAGGCGGACCGCCTTCCCTCCGCGGATGTCGATGGCGGGGATTACGCGCACGGGCGGCCGGGATTCGGCACCCCTCGACGATGAGATGGCGGCCTGGCCCCCACCTCCGGCACCAGCTCTACCGGTAGTTCGTGAACTGCAGCGGGACGGGGATGTCCTCGTCCTCCCGAAGAGCCTTGATCACCGCCTGGAGGTCATCTTTGGCCTTGGCCGTGACGCGCAGCTGGTCGCCCTGGATGCGGACCTGGACCTTGGGGCTGGCTTCGCGAACCTTCTTGGAGAGCGACTTGGCAAGCTCGTCCGAGATGCCGGCGTTGAGCTTGATCTCGATCTGGCCGCGGCCCTTGCCGACGGTCGTCGGCTCCCCGGCGTGGAACAGCTTCGCCGAAAGGCCGCGCCGCGCCGCCTTCTCAGTGAGGACTTGGAGGATGCCTCGCGCCCGATCCTCGGAGGAGGCCTCGAGCATCACCGTTTCGCCTTTCTGCTCGATTGTTGGATCGGTGCCCTTGAAGTCGAAGCGGGTGCCGACCTCGCGGCGGGCCTGGTCGAGGGCGTTCGTCAGTTCGGAGTGGTCGTACTCCGAGACGACGTCAAACGAGAACTCGGCCATGGTCCTAGAACCAGTTGAAGATGCGGTTGAGGCCGACCACGACCGCGGCCACCGCCGCGGCGAGAAGGAGGATCGAGCTGATGGCGAGAAGGGCCGCGATTCCGCCCATCCCCTCGTCGACCGGTTCGAGGGGCTTTTGAAAACCTGGTAAGGCCACGGCAGGCCCGTAGTCGAGGTCGTCGATGCCCGCCTCCCGGGCGCGTCTCTGAACCTCCGCAAGCACTTCCCGGCCGCCCGCGGGCAGGTCCTGCTCGTCGAGGTTCGCAATCGCGCTGCGCAGGTTGTCCCGCGCCTTGCCCAGTTCGACCATCAGGAGGTCGAGGGACTTTGCGGCGGCCTCGCTCTGGTGCTCGCGGCGAACGATCGCGATCACGTCATAAAGCGTCACCTCCGGACCTCCGCAGTGTGGCGAGGAGCCGCAGGCCGAGGCGGGAGGTCAGCGGTTCGCGGTGCGACCAAAGCCAACTTGGGGGTCCTCATCACGCAGCAAGATTACAATCTCCGGGATGTCAATCGAGACAGACGAGACCTCAGCGCCGACCGCAGTGCCTGAGCATCCCAACAGTTGGATCTACATGAACGGCAAATTCGGCCGTTACCACGACATGCGGCTTGGCGTCATGACCCACGCCCTTCACTACGGAACTGGCGTCTTCGAGGGCATCAGGGCGTACTGGAACCCCGCCCGGGAAAACCTCTATCTCCTCCAGGCCGGGCCCCACTTCGACCGCCTCCGGCGCTCTGGAAACATCATGCGGATGAAGCTCCCGGGCACCTCCGAGGAGCTCACCAACATCACGCTCGAGCTGCTGCGAAAGAACGAGTACCGCTCGGACGTGTACATTCGCCCGCTGCTCTTCAAGTCCGCCGAGGTAATCGGTGTCCGCCTCCATGGCGTGCCCGAGAGTTTCCTCATCTATTCCGCGCCGATGGGCAACTACGTCGACATCGATAACGGGCTGCGCTGCATGGTGTCGAGTTGGCGTCGGGTCCAGGACCAGTCGCTACCCGCCCGTGGCAAGATCACCGGAGCCTATGCGAATTCGGCGCTCGCGAAGAGCGAGGCGGAGGAGAACGGCTACGACGAGGCGATCGTGCTCACTGCCGACGGCCACGTATCCGAGGGCTCCGCCGAGAACCTTTTCATATATAAGGACGGGGTCTTTGTCACCCCGCCTCCGACGGACGACATCCTCGAGGGCGTTACCCGCCGTCTCGTGATGGACGTCATAGAGGCCGAGCTCGGAAAGAAGGTGGTCGAAAGGTCAATCGATCGCACCGAGCTCTACGCCTGCGACGAGCTCTTTCTCTGCGGCACCGGCGCGCAGATCTCGCCGGTCGTCGAAGTCGACCGGCGCCCGGTCGGCGACGGGCACATCGGGGAGTTCACGAGCGAGCTCCAGAGCCTTTACTTCGGCGCCGTTCGAGGCGACAACCCCAAGTACGCGGGGTGGTCCGTCCCGGTCTACTGAGCGACAGGAATTGTTCTGCGCTTCGTAGCAGCTCCCAATCCCTATAAGGGAACGCTGGGTGCACCTGCCGCAGCCGCCGCCATCGCCCGTGGCATCCGCGCCGTGCTCCCCGATGCCGAGGTCGCGGAGGTACCCGTTGCCGACGGTGGCGAGGGGACCGTCGAGGCCCTGGTGGCGGCCCACTCCGGAGTCATCGTCTCGCTGAGCGTCGTCGGACCGCTGGGCTCGCCCGTCGAAGCCTCTTTTGGACTCATCGACGGCGGCCGCGTAGCAGTGGTTGAGTTAGCCTCGTCCTCGGGGCTGACGCTGGTCCCGCCGGAATTGCGGGATCCGCGCCTTGCGACCACATTCGGATTCGGGCAGCTGCTCGAGGCCGCACGGAGGCGAGGAGTGGAGAGGATCATCGCGGGTATCGGTGGCTCGGCCACCAACGACGGCGGCGCCGGGATGGCCCAGGCGCTGGGCTTTCGGTTGCTCGATGGCGCCGGGGCCGACCTCCCTCTGGGCGGCGCTGCTCTGGCCCGGCTCGAGCACATCGACGCCGCCGGAGTCGATCCCGGCTGGGCAGCGGTGTCGGTGTCCGTCGCCTGTGACGTCACCAATCCACTCTGCGGTCCAGACGGCGCTTCGGCTGTCTACGGGCCCCAGAAAGGCGCGACGCCGGAGATGGTGTCTGAACTGGATCGGGTCCTTGCGCGTTTTGCTGACGTGATCGAGGCCGAGCTCGGGATGTCGGTTCGAGACCTGCCCGGCGCCGGTTCGGCCGGCGGGACGGGTGCCGGACTGGTTGCGTTCCTCGGCGCCGCGCTGACGCGGGGTGCCCCGCTTGTCGTCGAGGCCTCGGGCCTGGACGCAGCCCTGGCAGGGGCGCGACTGTGTTTCACGGGCGAAGGACGGGTCGACCGGCAGACACTCTTCGGCAAGGGGCCGGCGGAGGTGATCGCCCGGGCCACGTCGGCGGGCGTAGGCGTGGTGGTGCTGCCGGGGTCGCTCGGCGAGGGTTGGGAGGCAGTCGAGTCACCTCTTGTCCGCGTATGGCCGCCCGCTTCCGATTCAGCAACTTATCCCGCTCTTCGTCTGGAGGCCGCCGCTTCGTCTTCGCTCCGTGCGATCTTGGACTCCGCATGGCCGCTGAACTAGAACGAAGCGACGCGGACCTCGTCCGCTCCTTCAAGCTTGGTGACAAGGGGGCCTTCGAGGAGCTTCACCGCCGCTACGTCGGAGCCATCTACCGGCTCGTCATCCGAACGCTCGGCGACGGCCTGCTGGCGGAAGACATCGCCCAGGAGACCTTCATCAAGTCCCTGCGGACGCTCGACCGGGTCGACGAATCGTTCAATTTCGGCGGCTGGATCCACACTGTGGCCCAAAACCTCTGCCGCGACGAGCTGCGCCGCCGGCGCCGGGACCCGCGCCTTGATCAGAAGGACAACGAGCGCGACATCATGTACGAGCTCCCGGCGACCTCGCGGGAGTCCAACCCGGTCACCTCCTTCGAGGCCCGCGAACTGCGCCGCCAGGTCTGGTCCACGGCCCAGAAGCTGCCGGAGAAGTACCGCCTGGTCCTCACCCTGCGCGAGCTCCAGGGCTTCTCCTACCGCCGCATCGCCCGAGCCATGAACCTGAGCGAGAGCGCCGTCGAGACCCTGCTGTACCGCGCCCGCCTTCGCTTCAAGGAGGAGTTCGTGAACCAGCAGGGTGGCCATGAGCTCGAATGCTCCGAGGTCCTGCCGATGCTGGCGCCATACCTGGCCGGAAAGCTGCGGGTTGCCCAGGCCGATGCCGTCCGCGACCACCTCGCCCATTGCGTCAAATGCTCCCGAAAGCTGGCTCCGCACAAGAAAAGCCTCCCTCGGGCGTTAAGTTCTGAGGTGCCTGATGAGCCACGTTAAGGTCCGCTTTTTCGATGACGAGACTTTGGTCGGTGAAGCTGCCGAGCTGAACCTCGACGAGCCCGACTTCATTCTTGAGATCCATGACCCGTCGGGCCTGGAGAACTCGGAAGTCGCCTGGATACCGCTTTCTGCGGTGAAGGTCGTCGAGTACCCGGCTGACGGGGGCCACGAGGCTCACTCGAAGAAGGTCGCGATCCGCTTCCTGGACGGGGAGGTGCTGCGCGGGCACGTGGGCGGGGAGATTCGCCGCCACCGATACGGGATCACGCTGTACCTGCATCCCGAAAACTCCTCGGACGGTACGGGAGTCCAGCGGATCGCGGTCCCGTTCTCCGCCATCAAGGCCCTCTTCTACGTCCGCGAGTTCGATGGCCGCGTCGAGGAGGACAAGGGTCTGCCGAGCGACTCGTACCTCGCCCGCCGGACGATGGCGCCCCTCTTGGACGTACTCGAAGAGATCGACATGCTGGCGCGCCTGCACAAAGGCGGCGTCCTGAGTGACGACGAGTTCAAGTTGAAGCGCACGCAGCTGCTCGAGGTCCTGTAGAGCCGCAGTTCGGAGCCGCGACGGGCGGACGCATTCGCATGTTGCGACGCGCAGCTGCGTGAGCCGCCAACTGGCGAGGGGTAGAATCCAAGCCTTATGACTGAGAGCAACGGACACGGCGCGCAGAAGGGAACTTTCCGGGTCAAGGCCGGCCTGGCGGAGATGCTGAAGGGCGGCGTCATCATGGACGTCGTAAACGCCGACCAGGCCCGTATCGCCCAGGAGGCCGGTGCCTGCGCCGTCATGGCCCTCGAGCGAGTCCCCGCCGACATCCGCCGCGACGGCGGAGTTGCCCGTATGAGCGACCCACGGCTCATCAAGGAGATCAAGGCCGCGGTGACCATCCCGGTCATGGCGAAATGCCGAATCGGCCATTTCGTCGAGGCCCGGATTCTTGAGGCGCTCGGGGTCGACTACATCGACGAGTCCGAAGTTCTGACCCCTGCCGACGAGGAGAACCACATCGACAAGCACGGCTTTAAGGCGCCATTCGTCTGTGGCTGCCGCGACCTGGGCGAGGCGCTCCGCCGCATCGCCGAAGGTGCCGCCATGATCCGGACCAAGGGCGAGGCCGGCACCGGGAACGTAGTCGAGGCCGTTCGCCACATGCGGGCGGTCAACGCCGGCATTCGGCGCCTGAGCGGGATGAATTATGCGGAGCTTGTCCACGAGGCCAAGAACATCGGCGCTCCGGTCGAGATCCTGGCCGAGTGCCAGAAGGCGGGCCGCCTTCCAGTCGTGAACTTCGCCGCCGGTGGCCTGGCGACCCCCGCCGATGCCGCACTGATGATGCAGTTGGGTGTCGATGGAGTCTTTGTGGGCTCAGGCATCTTCAAGTCGGGCGATCCGCTGAAGAGGGCCAAGGCCATCGTCGCCGCGACGACTTACTACGACAAGCCCGACATCCTGGCCGAAGTATCCGAGGATCTCGGCGAACCGATGGTCGGAATCGAGATCCCGACTTTGGCAAAGGAAGAGCTTCTAGCTTCCCGCGGCTGGTAATCAGGTTCGTCGGCTCCTAACGACAGCGCGAACCTACGAGCGAGGTGCTCGACCGGGCACCATTTACTCGTGGCACCTCCCCTCATCGGTGTGACCGGACTCCAAGGCGCGTACCGCGAGCACATCCGTGCCCTCGAGAGTCTCGGCGCCGATGTCCGGGTCGTCCGTCTCGCCGAGGACCTGGAAAATCTCGACGGTCTCGTGATCCCGGGCGGCGAGAGCACCACCATGTGGATGCTCATGGATCGCATGCACCTCCTCGAGCCACTCCGCGAAGCCCTCGGGAAGGGTTTGCCGACCCTGGGTACCTGCGCCGGCATGATTCTCCTCGCCGAGCGGGTCACCGACGCCATGGACGGCCAGCGGGGCCTCGAGGTCATGGACATCGGTGTCCGGCGCAACGCCTACGGCTCCCAGGCGGAGAGCTTCGAGGCGGAGATCGATCTTGATTTGGACCTGGACGG
>JAYUBK010000091.1:0-2117 GCA_043740835.1 Chloroflexota bacterium | reverse complement strand
GCGGCGGCACACTCATGGTCCTAAGGATTCCCTAAGTCAACGGAGGTCCAATAGCCATGTCGCCGAAAGTCAGGCGGCGTTCCCCGACACCGCCGTGGCTCCCTCCGCCACGGCGGTTCCCTTTTGCGAGCGCTACTCTCTCGCGGTGGCACCCCCCCAGGCGGCCGCGGCCATCGACCCGGCCAACCTCGACCCGGATGCGCTGGGCTTTGGGTTCATGGGTGGCAGGCTTCTCGTCGAAGTCGCGGGAGACCGCGTCCGGGTCCCTGTCGTGAGGGACATGCCACCTCCTCTCGCGGCGGTGAGCCTCGGCGAGCTGGGTGGCCGCCAATCGGTGGCCCTCGTCTACGAGAAGGAGTCCGAACCGCCCCCCCACCTCGCCGCAATGGGCCTGAGGGAGCTCTTCGATCGACTCGACCCAGCGTTCTCGGCGCGAGCCGGACGGGCCAGCCAGGTCATCGAATGGTTCGTGGGCCACGCCTACTGCGGCCGGTGCGGCACTCCGACGCGGCCCAGCGAGAAGGAGCTGGCTCGTAACTGCGATTCCTGCGGGATGCCGCATTACCCGCGGGTCACGCCGGCCGTGATCATGCTGGTCGAGCGAGAGGGAAGCATGCTGCTGGCTCGGAGCGCGCAGTTCCGCGCTCCCTTCTACAGTGCCCTCGCCGGTTTCGTCGAGCCCGGAGAAACGCTCGAAGAGGCGGTCGCCCGCGAGGTCGCGGAGGAGGTCGGGCTCGAAGTCGGCGCCATCACCTACTTCGGCAGCCAGCCATGGCCCTTTCCGAGCCAGCTCATGATCGGCTTCACGGCCGAGTACACGGGAGGCGACATCGAGCTTCGCGACAGCGAGATCGTCGACGCGAAATGGTTCGCGCCGACCGACGAGATGCCCCTGCTTCCGGGTCGTTTCAGCATCGCGCGGCGTCTCGTCGACTCGTTCCTCAGCCGCGCCGGAGTCACTCCTGCGCCATGAACCCCCTTCTCGAGTTCCTGGGTCGTTCCCGAGACGAGATGGTCGCCGACCTCCGTGACCTCGTCCAGCGCGAATCGCCGAGTGACGACATCGAGGCACTCGATGTCCTGTCGAGCCATTTGGCGTTGCGCGCCGAACAACTCACCGGCGGGACAGTCGAAGAAGTCGAGGTTCCGGGCGGAGCCCGCCACCTGCGGCTGGAGGTGCCGGGTCGTGGCGACCGAACTCTTCTCCTCCTCGGCCATTTCGACACCGTCTGGCCTCGGGGGACGCTGGAGTCGATGCCTTTCAAGATCGAGGAGGGCCGGATTTATGGACCGGGCGCCTACGACATGAAGGCCGGCCTCGTGCAGGGCCTGTGGGCGATCCGCGCCCTTCACGAGACCAACAGGTCGCATCCGCCGCTCGTCTTCTTCATGAACTCCGACGAGGAGACCGGCAGTCGCACATCGCGAGGGCTCATCGAGACGGAGGCGGCCGCTGCCGCCGTCTGCATTGTCCTCGAGCCTGCCTTCCACGGAGCTCTCAAGACCGCCCGCAAGGGAGTCGGCATGTTCACGATCGATATCAAGGGCAGGGCTGCGCACGCCGGCTCCGAGCCCTGGGAGGGCGCCAGCGCCATCGAGGAGGCGGCGCGGCTGGTCACCCTCCTCCACGCCGAGACCAACCGTTCCACCGGGACCACCGTCAACATCGGCAGGATCGAGGGAGGCACGCGGACCAACGTCGTGGCGGCCAGGGCGAGGCTGGAGGTGGACCTGCGGGTTGCGACGGCTGCCGAGGGCGAACGCATGATGCGGCTCATCCTCGGCCTCCAGGCTCAGGATTCAAGAGCCCATCTGACTGTGGCCGGCGGCCTCAACCGTCCCCCCATGGAACGTACGGAGGCCGTCGCGATGCTCTTCGCCAGCGCGAGGATGCTCGCCCGCGAACTGGGCTTCGACGTAGACGAGGCGTCTGTGGGAGGCGGCAGCGACGGGAACTTCTGCGCCGCGGTCAACCCGGCCGTCATGGACGGACTGGGGGCCGTCGGGGACGGCGCCCATGCGATCACCGAGCACGTCGAACGCGATCAACTGGCGCCGAGGGCCGCGCTCACTGCGCGGCTCCTTGAGACTATCTAGGAAACCGCTCGGCCGAAGGA
>JAYUBK010000090.1:0-2119 GCA_043740835.1 Chloroflexota bacterium | reverse complement strand
TGACGGCCTGGACCCTGACCATCGGCGCCCTGCCCGTACTCCTCTTCAGCGCTCCCTCCCTGGTCCACCAGCACTGGGGTGCTGTCGACAGTCGCGGCTGGGAGATCCTGGCCTGGTCGGTCGTGGCGCCCGTCTACCTGGCCTGGACGATCTGGAGTTGGGCCTCGGGAAAGCTGGGGGTCAGCCGGACGACCGCGTTCATGTTCCTGGTCCCGGTTGTCGGCGGCATCACGGCGGTCGCGCTGACCGGCGAGCGATTCGGGTTGGTCAAGCTGGCGGGCGCGGGGCTGATCGTGGCAGGAATGGTCCTACTCCGGGACTGACGACTGGATTGGCAACAGCGCAGACCGGAAGCGCAGACCGGAAGCGCAGACCGGTGGCGCAGACCGGCTGCGCGGGCAGGTTGGGCGCGCCGCTCGCCGAGCAAGCGCCCTTTTCCTCAGCGGCGCGCTGCCCAGGGCATGTGGTCCGTGTTGAAGGCGGCGCCGGGTTCTCCCCTGGGGTCGATGACGATGATCCCGCCGCTGCCCCCGAGCCGCGAGCCGAGCTCGCCGATGACGCGACGGGCCGCCTCCATCGCCGAGACTCCCTCAGCCATGAGACTGGTCGCGGAAAAAGCGGTGACCAGCCGAATGAAGTGCTCGCCCGTGCCGGTGCAGCAGGAGGCGCCGGCACTGTCGTCGGCGTAGAACCCCGCGCCGGGGATCGGGCTGTCGCCCACGCGACCGGGGCGCTTGCCCGTGTAGCCGCCGGTCGAGCAGGCGGCGGCCAGGTGGCCGTTGTCGTCGAGGGCCACGGCGCCGACGGTGTCGGCAATCTTCCACCGCTCCAGCTGTTCGCTTCGGCGCTTGACCGCGAAGAGCGAGGGATCGGCCCGCTCCACGCCCTTCTGGTCGGCGAACCGCATGGCGCCTTCACCGACGAGCAGGACGTGGCGGCCGTCGTCAAGGACCGCGCGGGCGAGATCGATTGGGTGACGGACCCCCTGAATCGCGGCCACGGCGCCGGCCTCGAGGCCGGCTCCCTCCATCACGCCGGCGTCGTGCTCGATGAAGCCATCCGCGTTGAAGGTGGCGCCGATTCCGGCGTTGAATAAAGGGTCGTCCTCGAGGACCTTCACGGCAGCGATCGCCGCGTCGAGGGCACTGCGTTCGTTCCACCCCGCCTCCAGCGCTCGCTCAAGGGCGGCGGCCGCGCCGTCGCGGAGGTCAAGCGGCCATTCGCCGGCGCCGCCATGGACCACCAGCGTCCTCACGCTCGGAGCGCTTTCAGCTTCTCATCGATGCGACGCTCCGACTGCCGGCGCTCGAGCTCGTCGCCGGGGCCGAGGTCCACGAAGGCTGCAAAGCGGGCCAGGTCGGGCTGCGCCTCCTGCACCCGGCGGAACATCTCCTGGGCAACGTGCCTGTAGTCGGGGTGGCCCTGGGGTGTGGTGCGCAGCTCGCAGAGGTGGATCACCTCGCGGAGGCTGACCTTGAAGTACCAGCGCACCCGGAAGCCGAGCGGCACCACGTATTGCGCTGTCGCCGGGCCGAGGTCGGCCGTAAGCCTGCCGTGCGCGTGCGCCGCCCTCTCCATGGCCTCGCGGAAGCGCCCGCCGAGTCCCATCGCGTCGAGCTGGGGGGGGACGTCGTAGCCTAGGTCACAGCCGACGAGCTGGCGGTCCTGGGTCAGCATGCGGTGGCGCTGGAGGTCCCGGTAGGCGGCGAAGTTGGCAACGATCTCGAACGTGTACTGCGCGTGCTCAAAGGCGCGGGGGACGCGATGGCGGCGATTGGCGCGCTGGCCGGCGATCGCCTCGAGGACCGCTCCGGCGTCGAAGCCGGCGCCGCGCAGCTCGTCGAGAGAGAGGTCGGAGTATGGAAAAAGCGCCGCAGCGGCAACCTTGACGAGGGCGTCCGGGTCGTGCTCGATGAGGCGGACGCCGACAGGCTCTTCGAGACGGCCGGTCCTGGGTGCGAGCCTGCGCAGCGCCGCCGCCCCGTCGGTGAGCCGCTGAACCGCCGGCGCCCCGTAGCGTTCGTCGAGTGCTCGGCGGACGAACGACGGGATCACCTCGCTCAGCTCGGCGTGCATGGAGTGGGCGAGTCCGCGGCACTCGGCGAGCTCGCTGGCGGCC
>JAYUBK010000089.1:0-2134 GCA_043740835.1 Chloroflexota bacterium | reverse complement strand
TGTCCAACGGCGGTGTTGGCTCGGTGTCGCCGGAGTAGGCGAGGAGCCTGTCATCGATCCGCAGGCGGTAGCCGGTGCAGCCTTCGAGGCCGTGCTTCAGCTGGACAGTTTCGTATTCGACACCCGCCACGCTACCCTTTTCGCCGGCCTCCACATAGGTGATTGGCAGGAAGGTGCGCATCTCGGCCCAACTGGCTCCCCAGGAACATTCAAAGAGTCGCTCGAGGCGCTCTTCGACGCCGGCGTGGCCGACGATCGTCAAGGGCGTCTTTGAGATGAAAGCCCGGTGAAGCACGTAGGTGGGCAGCCCGAGGGTGTGATCGCCGTGGAAGTGGCTGAGAAAGACGACCTCGATTCCGCCCGGGTCGATGCCCAGCCGGTGCAGGTGAGGCAGTAGGGGCGCGCCGCCATCGAGGAGGATGCGGTCGTTGACGACGACAGCACCGTTATAGCGTTCCAGCGAGAAGGCAGCCCCGGTGCCCAAAAACGCGAGCTTCAGGCGATGCTCACCTCTTTCATGAGGTAGACATCCTGGATGGCGTTGAGGAGCCCGATGCCTTCGGACATGGGCCTCTGGAACGCCTTCCGGCCTGAGATCAGGCCGGTGCCGCCGGCGCGCTTGTTGATCACCGCGGTCCGGACGGCCTCCCTGAGGTCCGCGTCGCCCGAGGAGGCGCCACCAGAGTTGATTAGCCCGGAGCGCCCCATGTAGCAGTTCACAACCTGGTAACGGGTCAGGTCGATGGGGTTGGCGGTAGTCAGCGTGTCGTAGACCTTGGAGTTGGTCTTGCCAAATTTGAGCGCCGTGAATCCGCCATTGGTCTCCGGCAGCTTCTGCTTGATGATGTCGGCCTGGATCGTCACACCGAGATGGTTGGCCTGGCCGGTGAGGTCCGCCGCCAGCGAGTAGTCGACCCCGTCCTTGGTGAAAGCCGGGTTGCGCAGGTAGCACCAGAGGACGGTCGCCATCCCCAGCTCGTGGGCCTCGTGGAATGCCTCGGCGACCTCGACGATCTGGCGGCTTGACTGCTCGGAACCGAAATAGATCGTGGCTCCCACGGCGACGGCGCCCATCTCCCAGGCCTCGGTGACATTCCCGAACATGATCTGGTCGTACTCATTGGGGTAGGTCAGGAGCTGGTTGTGGTTCAGTTTCGCGATGAACGGGATTCGGTGGGCGTATTTGCGCGACACCGATCCCAATACTCCAAACGTGGAGGCCACGGCGTTGCAGCCGCCCTCGATCGCCAGCTTCACGATGTTCTCGCCGTCGAAGTAGATCGGGTTGGGAGCGAACGAGGCGCCGGCCGAGTGCTCGATGCCCTGGTCGACCGGGAGGATCGACATGTAACCGGTGCCGGCGAGGCGGCCGTGCCCGTAGAGGGTCTGAAGACTCCTCAGGACCCGCGGCGAGCGGTCGCTGCCGGTCCACACACGGTCGACGAAATCGGGGCCGGGAAGGTGCAGGAGGTCCTTGGAGACCGTTTTGCATTCATGTTCGAGAAGTGAGCGGCCCTCGTCGCCGAGAAGGGACTCCAGCTTGCCGACCGAATTGGCGGTAACAGTGGCCATCGACGTCTCCTGCAATCAGATTGTCCGGACCCGGGCTTACTTTAGGCTGAATGCAGGGCGTGGCTGGCACGCATGTTTTGCCGCGGCAACCCGTCAAAATGCACGTAATCGATGTCATGAGTGCCGAGGACGCTGAATCGACAAGGCCGGTCGCGAGCCTGGCGGCCGGGCTTGTGAACGAGCTGACCGACCTCGTCGAGGCGGCCTCGTTGCACACCGAGCAGGAGCTCCCGGAGCTCCAGGGTCGGCTCCTCAGCGCTGGCGAGGATCCCGCGCTGGTGATCGCCAGCATCTCCGAGATCATCGCCGTCGGCCTTGTCTCCGAGGGCGCCGACCTCCCCCTTGAGCTTGCTGTACGCGCTCGCCTGGTCGGGGAGCGGCTGGCGGCGGGTGGAATTGGGCTAGAAACGCTTTTGGAGCTCGTCCAGTCCGTCCAGCGGGAGGCCGAGGTGCTCCTGCTCGAGCAGTCGCCTTCCGCCCGAGTAGCGGTCGCCGCCGTCCGGCACCTCAACCAGGTTGGCGGCGCCCTCACTCTCACCCTCGCCAGAGCCTACGTGGAGAC
>JAYUBK010000088.1:0-21403 GCA_043740835.1 Chloroflexota bacterium | reverse complement strand
GCACGAGGCTCTGCGCAGCGCCGCTCAGGTAGACGAAGATCTTGCGGCCGAATCGATCGCTGATCCATCCGCCCGCGAGCCCGAAGGGGGTCGCCGCGAGGAGGAGGGCGAGTTGCCAGAATGCCGTGTAGCTCTCGGGGTCCTTCACCATCACCACGTTCTTGAAAAAGAGCAGCAGGAAGGGCAGAACCGTGTAGATGCCCGCCGTGATGAACGTCCGCGTATAGATCACCCAAGCGAAGTCGCCGCCTCGGAGCGGGGCGAGGAAGCGTGCGATGGCCTCTCCCCTCGGCAGAGCCGGTTTGCTCTCGACTGGTACAAGCCCCTCCCCCTTGCTCGCCCAGAGAGTCGGGAGAAGCGTCAACACGATGACGACGGCGATGAAGGCGTACGTCAATTGCGTGTTGTGGAGGACCTTATCCGTGAAGATCACGGTTGCCAGCCCGGCGACGCTTCCGACCTGGACCATCGCTCCCAAGATCCCGCTTGCCTTGCCGAACTCGCCGGTGGGCACGACGTCAGGCACCACCGCGTTGAATGCGGCCCCGGCCGAGTTGTTGAAGATCTGGATCACCACGTAGCCGGCCATCAGCACCCAATAGTTGGGTGCGACCATGAGGATCAGCAGTCCGACCACGTTGCCGGCCGTTCCGATGGCCATGATCGGACGGCGCCGACCATAGGGTGTCGCCAGCTTGTCCGACCAGTAACCCACGAGTGGGGGGAGGACCATCGCGAAGATTGCACCGACGCCCGTGATGGCACCAATCCCGAGACCCTGCTGGTCGGGAAGGAGCTTTGCGACACGGCCCGGGATGAGGATCACGAGGATCGGAATCCAGTGGTAGTTGAGGCCGAACCAGAACGAAGCGAGAGCCAGGTGCCGGCCCAGGCCGAAATTTTCGCGAGGGGTTGTGAGGGTCGCCGTCGCCAATGCAAGGCGGAGGTTAAGGCCCCATCGACCAGCCGTCAAAAAAGGGGTAGCCTTTACCCGCACCCATGAAGCTGTCGATCAGGCACGTCCGCACGCTCATCAGCGAGATCCCAACGCAGGGCAAGCTCGCCTACTGCCTGCTTCGCGACGAACGCGTTCCGGCGGCCCCGAAGGTCGCTCTCCTGGGAGCAATCGGCTTGATCGTCAGCCCGCTCGACCTGCCCGCATGGATTCCCGTCGTCGGCGAGCTCGACGTGCTCGCGCTGGGGATTCTCTCGATCAAGGTCTTCGTCGAGGCATGTCCGGAAGACCTGATCCTCGAGCACCGCCGACTCATCCACGACAGGGAAAGCCGCTGGGACGAGGACCGCCAGGCAGGAGTCGGGATGGTCAGACATGGATTGGTTCGTGCCGTGGAGACCTGGCGGTCTCGAACGGTTGGTTAGGGGAGGCGTTTCCAGTTGCGCGTAATGCTCACGACGGACGTTAAGGACATCGGCAAGGCCGGTGAGGTCAAGGAGGTCGCCGACGGCTATGGCCGCAACTTCCTCATCCCGAAGAAGTTGGCCATCCTCGCCGGCAAGGGCGTCGAGGATGAGGCCAAGCGGATCCGCGCCGCGGCGGGCAAGCGGGAGGCCAAGGAGCGCGACGAGGCGCAGGCCAAGGCCGACGAAATCGGTAACAAGACGGTGGTTCTCCGCCTCAAGGTGGGCGATGAGGGCAAGGCGTTCGGCTCGATCACAAGCACCGACATCGCCGAGGGCCTGAAGGCCCAGCACCAGGTCGGAGTTGACCGCCACCACATCGAACTCAAAGAGCCCATCAAGACGCTGGGCGAGCACCAGGTCACGCTTCGCCTCCACCGCGAAGTCGAAGCCGTAATCAACCTGATCGTCACGCAAGACCGGTAGTGGTCTAGATTGGCGACCGCGCCGCCGATCGACGCGAGAGCGGGCGGCAGAGTGCCGCCCCAGGATCTCGAGGCCGAGCAATCGGTACTGGGGGCCATCCTCGTCGACGAATTGGCGGTCATCAAGGTCTCCGAGTTCCTGCGGCCGGAGGACTTCTACCGGAAGAACCACGAGGAGATCTACCGAGCCTGCCTCGAGCTCCTGGCACTCGGTGAGCCCATCGACATCGTCACCGTCGGCTCGGAGCTGGAGAAGGCGGGCGTCCTCGAGCGGATCGGCGGCCGCGCCTATCTCGCGTCGCTGGGGCAGTCCGTACCGACCTCGGCGAACATCAGCTACTACGGCAAGATCGTCAAGGAAAAGGCGGTCAAGCGCTCCCTGATCAGCGCCGGGGGCGAGATCGCCGGCTACGGCTACGACGAGGCCCTGGACTCGCCCGACGCGCTTAATCAGGCTCAGAAGATCGTCTTCGATATCTCGGAAGATCGCATCAGCTCGGACTTCGAGCGCCTTTACAACCTTCTCAAATCGACGATGGAACGGGTCGACGCTCTCCAGAACAACAAGGGCGGCGTCGTCGGCGTGCCATCGGGCTTTTACGATCTCGATGCCAAGACGAATGGATTCAAGGCCAATGAGCTGATCGTGATCGCGGGCCGGCCCTCGATGGGAAAGACATCCATCGCTCTCAATGTCGCGCTTCGGGCGGCGGTCGAGGACAAGGTGGGCGTCGCGATCTTCAGCCTTGAGATGTCGCGCGACCAACTGGCTGAGCGTCTGCTCTGCGAGTACGCCCGCGTCGACGCCCAGCGCCTGCACCGCGGCCTTCTCGGCGAGTCCGAGCACGAACGACTCGCGCAGGCGCTCGGTCCTCTCGGTGAGGCGCCGATCTTCATCGACGACTCGCCTTCGCTTGACGAGCTGATGCTCCTCACGAAGGCGCGCCGGATGAAGCTTCAGGAGAACATCGGGATGGTCGTGGTCGACTACCTCCAGCTCATGCACACCAAGGGTCGAAGCGACGACAACCGTGTCCAGGAGGTCAGCGCAATCTCCCGGTCGATGAAGGCGCTCGCCCGCGAGCTCAAGGTGCCCGTGATCGCGATCTCGCAGCTGAGCCGCGGACCGGAGCAGAGGACGGATAAGCGCCCGATGCTTTCTGACCTCCGAGAGAGCGGGGCCATCGAGCAGGACGCCGACGTGGTCATCTTCCTGTACCGCGAGGGCTACTACAACAAGGCCGATACGAGCGGGCTCGCGGAGGTCATCGTCGCCAAGAATCGAAACGGGCCAACGGGCACCGTGCAGCTGAAGTTCCGCCCCGAGCTCACCCGGTTCGAGAACCTTGACAACCGGCGCCGCGGCCCCGACATGGACAGCCCGACCGGGCCGTTGGAGTAGAGGGGAATGAGTTGGTAATCATCCTCGTTGGCGGCCAGTGGGGCGATGAAGGCAAGGGAAAGGTCATTGATCTGCTCGCCGAGCAAGCCCAGCTCGTAATTCGGAGCCAGGGCGGCAACAATGCCGGCCACACCGTCGTCACCGAGCATGGGGAGTTCAAGTTCCAGCTCATCCCGTCCGGGATCCTTTACCCGGAGTGCACCTGCATCATTGGCAACGGCGTCGTGGTCGATCCGCGCGTGCTCCTGAAGGAGATAACGCAGCTCCGAGAGCGGGGGATCGAGCCTAGGAATCTCGTCGTCAGCGAACGCGCGCACCTCGTCATGAGCTATCACCCCCTTTTCGACCAGCTCGAGGAAGGCGTCCGCGGTGACGACCGTCTCGGCACCACCTGGCGCGGAATCGGGCCCGCTTATTCGGACAAGATCCGCCGAATCGGCTTTCGCGTCGGAGACCTCCAGAAGGAGGCGTTCATGCGCAAGAAGCTCGACTTCGTCGCCGGCCAGGTGAAGAACCCCATCCTCGAGAAGCTCTATGGGGAGAGACCGCTCGACCCCGAGGAGATGCTCAAGGAGTACATGGGCTACGCCCGTGACCTCGATCCGCACATCAAGGACACTTTCCCGATCATCCAGGACGCGCTCGACCGGGGCGACAACATTCTCCTCGAGGGCGCCCAGGCGACGATGCTGGACCTCGACTTCGGAACCTATCCCTACGTCACGAGCAGCAACCCGACCGCGGGCGGCGCGCTGACCGGGTCCGGTGTCCCGCCCAGCAAGGTCGACCTGACGATGTGCGTTTTCAAGGCGTACACATCCCGGGTCGGGTACGGTCCCTTCCCAACCGAGCTCGACAACGCTCTCGGCGACCGTATCCGCGAGCGCGGCAATGAGTTCGGCACGGTTACGGGCCGCGCACGCCGCGTCGGCTGGTTCGACGGGCCAGTCGCCAATTACGCGGTCCGTCTCAATGGCGCCGAATCGATCGCGCTGATGAAGCTCGACATCCTCAATGAGTGCGAGACAGTGCAGGTCTGCACCGGCTACAACTTTCGAGGCGAGGTCCATCACCACCCGATGGCGAACATCAGCCACCTCAAGCACTGCGAGCCGATCTACGAGGTGATGCCGGGCTGGACCGCGGACATCAGCGGCTGCCGCAAGTGGGAGGATCTGCCCCAAGCCTGCCGCGACTATGTCGACCGGATCGGGGAGGTTTGCGGGACCTCCATCGACCTCATCGGAGTTGGTCCCCGCAGGGACCAGTTCATCATGCGGAAGCCGGTTCTTTTTGGCCCCGGGGGTGGAGGCCGGCGCGTGACCGAAGGCGTCGAGCCACGAGCCTGACGAGGCCCTCGAGGATGGCGAATACCAGCTGGATGGCCGCGGTGGCCAAGAAGAGCCCCTCCACGTAGAAATTGCCGGCCCGCAGGCCGATGCCCACGATTCCCGCCGCCAGCCCCAGCAGCGGGCGGCCGTAACGCTCCGCCGGAAGGAGCCGGCGATCGGCGATTGCGAGACCGACCACGAACCACGCCGGGCCGCTGTCGAGTTGGAAGACGGGGTCCCAGTGCAGCACCAGCGAGGTGCCGGCGCCGCCGATCGCGAAGGCGACGATCACGGACAGGCTCAGCCGTCGCGCGTACCAGAGCCAGGCCAGGGAGATCAAGACAGCCAGCAGCGAGGTCGCGAAGACGGGGCCCGCCACGTTGCCGACATAGAGGGTGGAAGGCTCGAGAAAGTGATTCGCGCCGCCGTAGAACCGCGACCACTGCTGAATCGGCTCGGGAAACCGGATCATGCCGGCCGGCTTCAGGTACGAGGCCATCGCGCCGCCGGTGGCGAGGAAGAGGATCGAGTAGGAAAGAACGCCGGTGTGGACGCCCGCCCGGGGCAGGAACTTTCCCCGGGCCAATTCGAGGAGGCTAGTTGACAGTGCGATTGCCAAAGGCCAGAGCAGGGGAGTGCCGGGCCCGCAGAGAGCGACGCCGACTATCGAGGGCAGGATGGGGCTCTTCCCCAAGGGCCGGTGAAAAACCCGCGCGAGGAGCTGAACCGTTCCTCCCACTCCCACGGCCATGGCGAGGATCTCGAGGGCCGGGACGCGGAAGAGGATCAGCCCGGCGAGAACCGGTGGTATCAGGGCGAGGGCCAGGACAGCGTCCGCACCCAGGGAGTCGGGTCGAAACGCCACCCGGTCGAGTTGGCCGCCCAGCTTCTCGAGCTGCCTGCGGGCAAAGTCTTCGAACACGGGGCGATTTTACTCACCACCATTTCCCACCGCTTCGGGCCATACTTACCCTGACCGATGTCGCGGTCTTGCACACGTTTTCTAGCGACGTCCCTCCTGGCCGCCCTGGCGATTACCACGGCGGCCGCAGGCGGTGCCCTTGCGGCCTCGCCATCGGAACGACCCGACGGCACCTGGGTGCAGTTGGCGGCACTGCCCGAGATCCTTGACGCTCCCGTCTTCGCGCTGGCTGTCAATCCCACGGACCGGCTTCAGGTCCTCGTCGGCACCGGCAGCGGCAGCATTTACAGGACCACCGACGGTGGTCTCACCTGGTTCCAGACCGCAAAGGGGGCTGGCAGAGGGATCGTGACGATAGCCTTCAGCCCTCTCAAGGCCGGACTCGTGCTGGCGGGAACGCGCGGCGACGGAACCTTTCGGAGCGCCGATGCCGGAATCACGTGGGCCCGTCTCGCTGGAATACCGCCGGGCACCACGCGCTCCTTCGGATTCGCCAAGACGGTGACGCTCGCGGGGACCGACTCCGGTGTGTTCTCGAGCAGGGATGGGATCACCTGGACGGCCCTCGGGCTCAAGGACCTCCGCGTCAACGCGATCGCCGTGGCCGCAATCAACGATCCTCCGCGGTTCCTTGCGGGCGCCGACGCCAGCAAGGCCAATGAAGCGCTGCCGCTCTACCAGAGCCCCGACGGCGGGGTGACCTGGGCGCCGGTCAAGAGCCTTGGTTCGAGCACGATGATCGGCTCGGCGATGGCCTACGGCGGCCCGCTGGCGGCGCCGGCATCGGTCCGACCGCTTGTCGTGGGGACCAACGCCGGAGCTTTCACAAGTCCCGACAACGGCGGAACGTGGACCCAGCTGGCCGGGCTTCCGAACGTGGACTACAACTCGATCGTCTATTCGGCAACGCACCCCGACCGCTACTACGTTGCCAGTGACGGCGGCGGCTCCGACCAGGGGGGCCTCTGGGCCACCACCGACTCCGGGGCGAGCTTCCGCGGGATGGCGACTCCACTTCCCAGCGTGACCGCCCTGGGCGTGTCGGCGGAGGACGTCCCCACGCTTTACCTGGCGACATTCCGTCCGCTCGACCACGCGGTGCTGCTCTGGACCCTCCGCGATACCGGTGGACGCCCGCTCCTACCGGCCGCGGGAGTTCCCGCGCCGGTCCTCGGCCCGGTCGGCGTCGCCACGACGTCCACCGCGCCCACCGGTGCGCTCTGGCAGCGCTTCCTCAGAGGGCCCGAGGCGCCCTACCTGGCTGTCTCGGCCCTCGCACTGCTGATCCTGCTGATGGCCGGTGTCGCGTACCTGAGGCGCGGCGACAAGCGCTAGCCCGAACCAGGCTTCCCCGGACTCAACAGCGGTCGATCGAGCGGCGGCAGCGGATCGAGTCTCCAGGGCTGCAGTCCGGCCCGGCTCAGCATCTCGGCCGACAGCCTGTCGTAGTCGCGATTGGCAATGTCACCGACCGGGTCCTTGCTGGCTTTCATGAGCTGTCTGAAGCTGAGGGTGGCGAGCGCGCGGTAGGCGAGCAGGGCCTTGGCCTGCTCGATTCGGCCGCTGCGCTCGGCGACGCGGACGAACATCAGCGCCGAGCCCATCTCGACGGCGTCACGGTAGCGCCAGACACCGTAGGTCAGGAGCATGTAACTGATCGGAGGGATGGCGATCAACAGGGCAAGGGCCACGGACAGCTGCAGGATGTCGGTCCGCACCGTCGTGCTGAGGCCGATCAGTGAGTCGCCCGTGTGGATTTGGAGCGCGGCGGCCTGCTTCACAAGGAAGTCGCTGAGGTAGGGGACTCCTTTCGGAACGGCCTGCCGGAAGGCGGCCAACCAGTCATTGAAGGTGCGGCCGGTGTCGCGGAGTCCGTCGGCGATCACCTCGAGCTGGATGGCCGTCTGGTAGGTGAGCCACCCGGCGAAGGCCCAGAACGTGACCCACAGCACCGCGAGAACGTCCTGGATGAAGCGGCGGATCGCGGGGATCCTCTGGTCGGGGTAGAACTTCAGCATTCCTTACAACCCCACTGTAGGACAGTGCGCGCCGGATACACTCATTCGCTGTGCCGGGACCTCTCGAGCGGCTTAAAGAAATGGGCATCGAACTGCCCAATCCGCCTGCGCCGATGGCATCTTACGTCCCGACCCGGATAGTCCCCCTCGGCAATGGGCTGGCAATGGTCTACGTGGCAGGCCAGGTGCCCGTTCGCGATGGGCAGGTCAAGTTCACGGGGCGGGTTCCCAACGAGGTTTCGATGGATGACGCATGCGAGGCGGCCAAGCTCTGCGCGCTCAACCTGCTGGCACAGGTACATGCCGTGGCGGGGCTGGAGAACGTCGAGCAGGTCGCCTCACTCCTGGGTTTCGTGCGCAGCGCGGAGGGCTTCGGCGATCAGCCGACCGTCATCAATGCAGCCTCTGACCTTCTCGTCCGGGTTCTTGGCGAAGCCGGGCGCCACAGCCGGGCGGCGGTCGGCGCTAACGAGCTGCCGCGCGGGGTTCCAGTGGAGATCGCGGCGATCTTCGTCGTGCGCGTCTAACCAGTCCGCCCGATCAAAGTTGCTGGCGAAGCGAAACATCCGGCTGACCTCGCGAGCGCAGCAATCGTTCGCTATGCGTGCCACACCTTTTTCATGATGACTTTCGCCAATTTGTCCGAGTCGTGATGGGACGGGACGCGGCGGTTGACCACGTCCGCGAGGATGAAATGGACGTCGCGATCCTTGGGCGCGGCATTGTCGAAGACGACCTTCGATTGGCCGCCGGTGGGGTTGTAGGTGTAATTCGAGTTCGCCAGTGCGAAGTCGAAGATGTTGACGCCGATGTGTTCCTCGATCACTCGCAGGAAGTCGGACACCTTGAAGTCGTCTGTCTCGCCGTTCTCAGAGGCGACGTTGCAGATGAATACCTTCAGGGCCGGCGAGGCCTTGATCGCCTCGACCATCCCCTGCACCAGGAGATTCGGGAGGATCGATGTGTAGAGCGACCCGGGACCGACAAGTATCACGTCGGCATTGAGGATCGCGAGGGCGGCCTCGGGGTTGACCTGGACGTCGTCGGGGCGCAGGAATACGCGCGATATGGGGGCCATCTGCTTTGGGATCTGCGACTCCCCGACGATCTCCTGACCGTCGATGCTGGCGCAGAGGACGACGTCACTGAGAGTGGAGGGCAGCACGGCGCCGCGCACGGCCAGGACCCGGCCCGATTCGCGGACGGCGTGCTCGATGTCTCCGGTCACCTCGGCCATGGCCATGATGAAAAGGTTGCCGAAAGAGTGACCCTCCAAAGTCCCGTCGCGGAAGCGATGCTCGAAGAGGTCCTTCATCAAAGGCTCCGCGTCGGCGAGGGCGATGAGGCACTGCCTGATGTCGCCCGGCGGCAGGATGCGGTACTCCTCGCGCAGGCGGCCAGACGAGCCGCCGTCATCGGCGACCGTGACGATCGCCGCGAGGTTGCCCGTGTACTCCTTCAGGCCGCGGAGGAGGGCGGCCGTTCCATGGCCGCCGCCGATGGCAACGATGCGCGGCCCGCGACTACGGATCCGTTGCGAGTAGATGACGTCGGCCATGCTCTTGTCGCCGCCCGGGAGGAAGGGCCCCAGCACCGAGCGCTGAAGCATGTAGAAGCTGAAGATGATCGATCCCAACCCGACGCTGCCGAAGAGGAGGGCGCGGACGGGCCGAGGCCAGAACTGGAGCGTCAGGGGTGCGGCGATGCCCGGCAGTGGCACGTCCTGGTAGATCACTTTCAGGAAGTAGGCAACCCCGAGGTCGAAGATCAGGATGCTGAACATAAGGAGCAGCAGCCAGCGCTTGACGTAGAGACCCGGGGTCAGCCAGCGCAACCAGCGCTGGGGCGTACGGAGCATTGGAGGCATCCTACCCATTTCCTCCCAACGGTCCCCGGCCAGGAGCGCCGGGCTACTCACTCTCGGCGTAAGAAAGCCGATAATGGGAGTATCAAAAAGGTTACTTGCCCGAGGCTGGTTTGCCCGCTGACAGTTGCCGCGATAGTTAGGAGGTTCCGACCCTGATGCCATTTCGACGCCTGCGCCGCCTCATCAAGCTGGCTGCCCTTGGACTCACCGTGGCGGCCATCTCGCAGGAGATGGCGAAACCCGAGGCCCAGCGCACCTGGCACGGAACCGTATTGGGACTCGTCCCCTACGATTTCCGGCCGCCGACCTGGGACCGGATCCGGGAGGCCTACTGGAACCCGCAGGACTCCCGCGTCTTCACCGACCGGGTCTTTGGCGTCGGGTGGGCGGTGAACCTGTACCAGGCGCGCGAGTGGCTCGCCGGCTTCTACCACGGCCTCATGGGAGAGGACATGAAAAAAACCGCCAAGCGCGTCTACCGCAAGGCGGGCGACGTCGCCGAGCAGGTCAAGGTCCGCGTCGCCGATTAGGCCCCCGGGCGAGCTCGGAGTGAGCTCTTAGGTGAGCTTGTCCTGGAGGAAGCTCAGGATTCGGCTGTTCGAGGACACCATGTTTGCGTGACGGGTGATCCCGTGACCCTCGTCCTCGAAGATCATCAGCTCAACGTCTTTTGCGGCCGCAGCCATCTGCTCGGTCTCCTGCACGGGGACGCGAGGATCGTTGCGGCCGTGCAGGATGAGCAGCGGCGCACGGATCTTGTGGGCCTGGTGAAGAGGGCTGATCTCATACAGGAAGTCTGCCTCTGCCCCTTCGGGGTCGCCGTATTCCTGCATCCGCAGGACCCGGCGCCAGGCCCCCATGTTGGCGAAGAAGCTCTTCCAATTCGCGATCCCGACGAGGTCGACCGCGGCCGACCACAGCTCGGGATCCTCGACGATCACGGCGAGCGTCATGAATCCCCCGTAGGACCCGCCCATGGCCGCGACCTTGGAACTCAGCCCTGAGTCCAGGAGATGGCGCCCACCCGCGCACCCGTCCCTCACGGAGTCCCAGCGGAGTGTCTTGTCGTCCAGGGACTGGTACCTGTATCCGTAGCCGGTCGAGCCCCTGACGTTCGGAGCCAGCACGTTGATGCCGACACTGGTCATCAGGTGATAGATGGGTCGGTATTCGCCGCGGCTCTGGCTCTCGGGCCCGCCGTGGAAGTAGACGACAGCAGGCCGCGGCTTGTCGTCGACTCGGTAGAAGAGGGCTGGTATCTCCAGCCCGTCAAAGCTCGTGTAGGTGGTCTCGATTGGCTCGATGAGACCGGCGCCGGGTTCCGGGTTCACATTCGTCCAGCGCACACCGTTCGGCCAGGCGAGGATGTCGGCGGGCTGAGTCGTGCGGTCCCAGGCGGCGAACAGCGTGTTGTCGTCCTCGCTCCAGTTGAGGTGGTATCCGGCGGCGCCGGAGTGGTCGCCGATGACGACGCCCTTCCCAAAATCGGTCTGGACGCTCGCCTGCCCTGACCCAAGGTCGAGCAGCTGGACCTGGTCGTAGATGCCGTCGTTGACGATCAATGCGGCCCGAGAGCCGCCGTGGTCGGGGATGAGGGCCTCGATGTCCCTGTCGAGACGATGCACCCACCGCGCGGGCTCTGCCGGGCTGGCCGGATCGACCGCGCAGATACAGCCGAAGAAGTCGGATTCGTAATCGCTGACAGCGAAGAGGCCGGCCTTGGTCCAATAGAGGTTGACCCGCTTTGCGCCTGGAAGGACGCGGGTGAGAGAGCCGTCGCGATCGAGCAGGTACGCCTCGTTGAGGCTCCCCAGCGACTTGGTGACAGCGAGTCTCGTGCCGTCCGGGTTCCAGGCGAAGACCGACCAGAAGAGGCCTGGCGTTGCCCATTCGGTCAGCTCCCCGGTCGCCAGGTCGAGCTCGCCCAAGATCACGTCCTGACGGCCCTTGGGGTTCCAGCCGAGTGCCGCCCGGCGCCGGTCGGGGTGCAACGTCACACCCTGGTGGATCGCCCTCGAATCCCTGGTCAGCGGTCGGAGGGCACCACCGTGCTCGAGCATGGTGAGCTGCCAGGCCTCGTTGCCGCCGGTGTCGGTGCGCAACAGCAACCCGAACTCGGTCGAAGCGTGGGGAATGATCCGCTGGTCGGTATCGGTGATCCGCCGCGGTTCGGCGCCGGCTCCGGCCACCTCGTAAGCCTGGAAATGGCCCTCGAAGTTGGAGGCGAAGTAGATTCCGCCGCCGGGGCGCGCAAGAGGACGGGTGGCGCGGCTGACCTTGAGCAGCCTCTCGACGTTGGCGGTGTTCAAATCGGACCAATTCTCGTCGAAGAGGCAAGGTCGGGGCGGGTGATCATGATCGCGCCGGCAAGCACAGAGTTCGCCCCAGAGTCCCATACTCGCCCGAGCGAAAGCCTTCGGCCTTCGCGCTGATCCAAAGGAGATACGGGAAATGAGACCAGCCATCCGCGCGGTACTGCTGGCGGCAGTCACCGCCCTTGCCATAATTCCGGCCGCCGCCGCAGCCGACAATGAAGCGGTTACCGTATCGCCTGGCCAAATGCACGGTTGGGCGTTCTACGACGACAACACTGGCGGGCCGGGCACGGGTCACATGGTGGCCGGGCCGGCCACGCCGCCATTGGGCGAAGGGAGCGCCGAGCTCAAGCTGACGGGCGTGAACGATCGCCAGTTCCTGGCCACCGGAGCCCACGCCGGCACTGCCCTCGGCAGAATCGCGCGGCTGTCCTATTGGACCTACCAGGCGTACTCGGCGACCGACGTCGTCAACCGCAGAGCGATCACTCTCCAGTTCGACGTCCACTACAACTCCGGCAACTGCAATCCGGCGTCGCCGTCCTGCTACCAGGGACGGTTGGTCTACGAGCCAGGCGTCGGTGAGCTGAATCCGCCAATCCTCTCCGGCTGGCAAAGCTGGGATGCGCTGGCGGGGCACTGGTGGGCTAGCAACTCGGGCGACTTCGGCTCCAAGAATCGCTGCACACAGGCGACGCCCTGCACCTGGGCGGAGGTCAACGCCAACTGGCCGGCGGCGACGATCAATGTTGCGCTGCTCTTCAAGGCCGGCGGCGGCTGGTCGGCGTTCACCGGCAACGTCGACGCGTTCACAATCGGCGTGGCCGGCAAAGGAATGACAACGTATGACTTCGAGCCAAACGGCGGCAACGGCGACGATGGTGCATCGGGTGACGATCAGGGCAACCATGACAACCACGACAACCACGAAGACCTGGTCGCCTCGGACGACTGACGCCTGACGAACGGCTTTCCTACCCGCCCTCCCCGACTCCGCGGGGAGGGCGCCGGTCGGTCGAGGCAGGAGTGCGCCGGTGGGTCCGTGATTGAAGGCGCCGCCTATCATCACCGCCAATGCCACAACCCTTTGATGGCGATTCACGTCGCCTAAGTCACGTGGCTCAGTTCGAGGCGATCCTTCCCGAATACCTGGATCGCATCGACTGGGGACAACAGGAGCTGGTAGTGGAGCGCCGGAGCAGGCTCCGCGAGCTCTTGCGTGCTGCGGTGCAATTCTCACCCTGGCACCGCGAGAGGCTTTCGGGGATCGACCCGCGCGAGGTGACGGAGGCGGACATCACAGGGCTTCCGGTGATGACGAAAACCGACCTGATGAGCCGGTTCGACGACATCGTCACCGACAGCCGTCTCAGCCGGGCGCTCTGCGAGCGCCACCTCGACGACGCCACGCCGGATGAGTACCTGTTGGATGAATACCATGTCGTGGCGTCGGGAGGTTCCAGCGGCCAGCGAGGTGTCTTCGTGTACGGCCGCGAAGCCTGGGCGATCTGCTGGGCCTCAATCGTCCGCTTCCAGATCCGGGATTGGGCGTCTGATCCCGCGATGGCAGATATCAAGCGGGTAACGGCCGTGGTCGCGGCATCGAAGAGGTCGCACATCTCGGCAGCGATCGGCCGGACGTTCTCCACGCCGGCCAGCCCTCGCCTCAGCTTCCCTGTCACCGAGCCGATCGAGCGAATCGTCGAGTGGCTGAACGAGTTGCAGCCGACGGTCCTGATGGGCTACAGCTCCTTTCTGCCTCGGCTCGCGCTCGAAGCCCGGTCTGGTCGCCTCCGTATCTCACCAAGACGAATCGTCGCCATTTCTGAACCGCTGCTTCCCGAAGCGCGCCGAGCCGTGGAAGACGCCTGGCAGGTCCCGATCGCCAACGGGTACGGCATGTCCGAGGGAATTTTCGCCGGCTTCTGCGGCAGGGGTGTTCATCTACCGGACGATCTCTGCCTGTTTGAGGCGGTGGACCAAGAAGGCAGGCCGGTGCCACTGGGCGGAGAGTCGCAGCGGGTCTACGTGACGAACCTCTACAACACCGTCCTGCCGCTCATCCGGTTCGAGATCACCGACGAGGTCACCATCCTCGACGAGGATTGTCCATGCGGCTCCGCGTTCCGCCTGATCGCGGATCCCCAGGGACGGTTGGACGACACCTTCGTATACCCGGGTGGTGCCACTGTCCATCCGCACCTTTTTCGATCCGTCCTCGGCCGGGAGCAGGGGATCGTCGAGTACCAGGTCCGGCAAACCGAGCAAGGCGCGACCATTCGCGTGGTAGCCGACGCCCCGGTGGACCTGGGTGCGGTGTCAGCCGACATCGCGCAGGCGCTGGGGGTGCTCGGCATCGGGCAGCCCGAGGTGTCCGTCGAGGCAGTGGCTCACCTCGATCGCCAGGCCACTGGCAAGCTCAAGCGGTTCACGCCCTTGCCGGCCATGAAATGAGTCCGACGGCCACCCTCATCAGGTGGTCGGTCGTTCAGGCTCCGCAGCCCACCTCGCCGGGGGTATTAGTGTGCCGAGACCAGCCGGCTGAAAACGACTAATCGCTGGTCGTAGGTGCGCGCGGTGTCCAGGTACCGTCCGTAGCAGGTGACCAGGACCAGCTGGGGGGCGGGGGATGGACCGAAGACCGCAATCTGGGTCGCGGCGCTCAGGTCCAGCGGAGCAATCCGCGTCACCTCATAGACGAACTCGGAGCCGCCAGCGTCCGAAACATAGATCTTGTCGCCGGGCCGGACGTCCTCGAGGTGGCCGAAAAGGCCCGGCGTGGCGATCCCGCGATGACCGGCGATCACCGCGTTGCCGGCCTGGCCGGGTCGGGCATCAGAGGACAGCCAGGCCGACGTCCACAGGTTGTCGGGGACGTCCATCGATCCGTCCCCCCGGAGGCCCACACCGCCTACCGGCGCATCAACCCCGATCGTTGGGATTCGAAGCAGGGCAGGCGTGATCGGCGCCGTCGCCGGGTGGAAGGTCCGGGACGGCGGCGCCTGGGGCGGTGCCTCGCTGACAATCTTGGTTCCGATCAGCTCGGTGCCACCCGGAGGATTCCCGAGAGCCGGCGTTGGAACGGAGGCAGAGGTTGCAACGGGAATGGTTCGCACCTGGCCGATCAGTACGGAGCCAAGAACAAGGCTGACGAGAACCGCGAAGGCGCTCAATGCCAACCGCGCCCGGTCTTTTCGCAGGTGCCCGAGGCCGGCAAGAGCCAGAGCTCCCAGGCCGGCGACCGCGGCGAGTAGGGTCAGGAGTGCGAGCCACCCGCCCGGAATCCCGGAAGGAGGCCCTGGCCGTGTGGCGCCCGCGCCGGCGTCCAGACCCGAGGTATCCGGCAGGCCCGGCAGCCCGGCGACGATCGTGGCGCTGGCGGCGTTGTTGCTCAAGTTGGGATCGAAAGTCCCGCCGACAGCCGCGGTGACGGTATTGACGATCGTCCCCCGCGACTTCACATTCGCGATCAACTGCAGGGAAGCGGTGCCTCCATTCGCAATCGAGCCGATGTTCCAGATACCCGTCGCCGGGTTGAAGCTCCCCTGCGATCCGGTGGCGCTCACGAACTGGAGACCGGCTGGAAGCACGTCAACCAGCTGAACCCCAACCGCGGTGGAGGGCCCGAGGTTGTTTGCCACCAGCGTGTACGCCACGTTCTCACCCAGCCTGGGCGCCGCGTTCGACACCGTCTTGGTGACGCCGATGTCCGCTGACTGTCCCGCAATGGATGCCGAGGCTGAGTTGTTGCCGGCGACCGGATCGGTCTCGTTCTGCGCCGTCTTGGTTGCGGTGTTGGTGATCGGCGTGGTTCCCGTCACCGTGGCGACGATGGAGAGGGTCACGTTGGCGCCATTGGCGAGGGTGCCGATGTTCCAAACGCCGGAGGTCGAGTCGTAGGTGGTGGATCCGCCAGGCGTTGCCGAGACAAACTTCAGACCGGGCGGCAGCAGGTCGGTGACCACGACTCCCGTGGAGTCGCTGGGGCCGTTGTTTGCGGTCGTGACTGTGAATGTGACACTCGCGTTCTGATTCGGTGCCGGATTGCTGACCGTCTTTGCGACGCTCACATCCGCCTGGGAGACGACATTGGTCACATCACTGGCCGTGTTCGTCTGGCCTCCACCGGACACGCTCGCCTGGTTGGTGACGGAATTTGGTGCCGACTGTAGAACCGTCACCGTCACGGCGATCGGGGGGTAGGCGGCGCCGGCGCCAAGGGCGTCGGCACGTGTGCAGGTGACGTTCTGCCCGGCGGGCCCTGCGCAGGTCCAGCCGACACCAGACGCCGCGGTTGGCGTCAGTCCGGCAGGCAGTGTGTCCGTGACACTGACGGCCCCGCTTGACGGCGCGGTGCCCGAGTTCGTGGCGGTGAGTGCATAGGTGGAGTTGATGGAGCCCCGCACGAAAGGATCGACGTGACTCTTGACGATGGTCATGGCGGGCGCCTGCACAGTCACGCGTTCGGCACCGCCCCCGGCATATCCCGCGGCGGTCATCCCACCGACCGTGGTGCGGGTGGGGTTGAGATAGTTGGCGGTCGCCGGATTGTCATAGGTGCCGCGAGCCACGCTCGCGGCGACGGTGACCGTGAACGTGATCACAACGGATCCCGAGCCCGGGATGCTGAAGGTTCCAAAGGTCGGGGTCGTATCACCGGCGAGAGGGTCGACGGTCGCCGGCCGAGTCGCACCTCCACTGAGGATGACGCCCCCGGTCGACGCGTAACTGAAACCTGCCGGAAGAGCGTCGGAGATGCTGAGGCCAATAGCTGAAGCGGCGTTCGCGGCATTGCTCACTGTGATCGAATAGGTCGCCGTGGTGCCGGCCACGGTGTTGGTCACAGTGGGAGTGCTGGTGGATTTGGTAACCGTCAGCGCGGGGAGGCACTCGGCCCCCGACGACGACCCGGGTATCGCTCCCGGGTTCAGGGTCGTTATGATGCCCGCCGCTCCGTCCGTGGACCCGAAGGCGGCCTTGTCCGGAGTGGTCGTGCCGTGGGCCCCGCCCGCGGCGCTGGCCTGGAGAGCCGGCACGGCATTGGAGGTGATGATCACCCCGCCCGCACCGCCGCCGCCTGGACCGTGGTAGGCGCCGGCTCCAGCCGGCCCTGCCGGCCAGGCATCCGTGCCATTGCCGCCGTTTGCGCGGATCGTCAAACCGTTGACGGTGCCCGTGACGGTGCTGACGATGACGCTGCCCCCTGCGCCGCCGCCTCCGCCGCCATCGTTCTGCGGAGTCACACCGACCCCACCATTGGCGGAAATGGTGGCAACCCCCGTCAGTGAGCCGCCCCGGATCATCACGACGCCGCCTCCTGTGCCGCCCGAGGATGCAAATACGAAGGAGTTGTTGCGAGTACCGGCGCCCCCGCCCCCGCCCAGAACGACCCGGGAGGGCAAGGCTGGGAATACAGCCCCGCCAAGGCCGCCCACGGGCTGGGCGGCAAACCAACTGTTACCCCCCTGGCCGCCCTGGCCGCCGTTGGAGCCGCCGCCGCCGCCGGTGTTTTCGTCGTTCTGGGCGGGACGTGAATCAGTCCCACCCCCGCCGGCCGTACCGGGGGCGCCCCGGGCCGCGTCGCCGACCGGATAGCCGTTCGCGACAGCCGTGACCGCCGAACCTGTGATCGCGTCGTAGAGGAGGTGGGGGGTCCCTGCGACCCCTTCGGCCTTGAACGCCTGGCTGCCGATCCCGCTCGCGACGTAATCCGTGCCGGTGGCGGAGCCGCCGGGGCCGTTCTGCTGAACCCCGAGGCCTCCCTTGAATCCAAGCTGATCGACGCTGATCGTCTGGCCATTAAGGTTGAGCGCGCCGGCCACGTCGAGGGCGAGGACACCCCCCGCGTGGGCAGCTCCATCCCACGCGATGGCGGTCAGTCCGGCGCCGAGGGTGGCGCTCGAGTATTGCGGCACCCGGATCACCTGGAAGGTTCGGAAGCCGTGCGTGGTGGTGACGGTGGTCGAGAAATCGTAGCTGTTGACCACGCCCTTTCCGGCCCCCGACCCGGTGATGGTGACCACACCGCCAACCACCGCGCTGGCCGCCGACACGTACTCGTATAACCCGGTAGCCCGAAGGTCGGTGGAGCCGCGCCCGCTGGCGCCGTCGCCATAGGTGACGGCGTTCGTGGACGAGATGTCCGCGTCCTGCATCTGGATGACCAGAAGCAGGTCGCCGGGCGCGATTGCGGGCGAAACGCCCGGAATACGGGGGCCGACGGAAATCGTGGTTGCCCCGGCGGGAGCACTGGCGGTGGCCGGGTAATAGGAGTTGACGACGCCGGTCAGTGCGGCACCCGGTCCGTCGCTGCCAGGCGTGACGCATCCCCTCGCGGCAGCGGCGGCCGGGAGCGGCGCCAGAAAGACGAAACCTGTTGTCGCGAGCAGGGCAGCCATCGCCAGCGCAAGGCACCGGCGCGGGGCGCCGCTGGAACGCCGGATCAAACCGAGGTGCGCACTACTGCCTCCATTGGTGCGCAGCCGTCGGGCGGGAGTGGAAATGACCTTTTTGAAGCGACTCTCCCAGCTCATCGACCTGCTTCAACGCCGCGCAATCGTGCATAGGTTAGCGCCTGTCTCCCGAATGCGACAGAGCCGGCAGGGACGGTCGGCGGGAGTGACCGCGGGTTGGTCTCTCAGCTAGAGGCGCTGAATGTGCACGTCGACTCCCGGCGGCGCCCGGCCCGATTCTTGAGAATGAGCGGGGTGTTACGCGGCGATCGTCTCGTATCGGGCCGAGCATCGGATCAAATGCCCGCAGCTGCCGACAGGGCTAACATATCGTTGACACGACATATGTCGCGCGGGTAATATGATCGGGTGAACGACGTCTTCCAAGTCCTGGCCGACCCTACTCGGCGACGCCTCGTCGAAGCGCTGCGCTCGGGCGAGCAGTCGGTTGGGAAACTGGTCGAGGTGGTCGATATCGGGCAGCCCGGTGTCTCGCGGCAACTGGCGATCCTCGAGCAGGCGCGCTTCGTGTCGGTGCGTCCGGACGGCAGGCGGCGCTTCTATGCGCTGCGGCCGGAACCGTTTCAGGAGCTGGACGAGTGGACCCGGGCCCACCGACAGCTTTGGGAGGCTCGACTCGACCGGCTGGGTGCAGCGCTCGACATCCGACGCGACGACAAAAGTTGACGGCAGGCCGAAGGAACCCGCCACTGGGCGGCGTGAAAGGAGGTAGTGCAGCGATGCAGGGAGTCAGGCTCTTTCTGAGCTTCAACGACCAGGCGGAGGAGGCGTTGAACTTGTACGTCTCCGTGATCCCCAATTCTCGGATCACCAGCATGATGAAGAGCGAGTCGGATGGGCTCATCGCTCGGGGAAGGGTCTTACACGCGACCTTCGAGCTGGACGGGCGGGAGTTCGCTGCGATGGACGGCGGACCCACCTTCTCCTTCGCGGAGGGTGCCTCGCTTTTCGTGACCTGCGACACCCAGGCCGAGGTCGATCGGATCTGGGCCCGGTTCACGGAAAACGGGGGTAGGCCCGGCCCCTGTGGATGGCTCACCGACCCCTATGGCCTCTCCTGGCAGGTGATCCCTGCGGCGCTCGGAGAGATGATCGGCGATCCCGAGCACGGCAACTCCAAAGGCGTCATCGATTGCATGCTCAAAATGGGCAAGCTCGACATCGAAGAACTGCGCCGAGCCTACGCGACGCCGCCCGAGGCGCGCGGCTGATGCCCGGGGCCCGACGTGCGGCGGCGAGGCGGACGATCTCCCTTGAGCGGCTGTACAACGCCCCCGTCGAGACCGTTTGGGAGCTCTGGACGACCAAGGAGGGTTTCGAATCGTGGTGGGGGCCTGCCGGCTTCTCCACCGAGGTGACTGCGATCGACGTCCGGCCGGGAGGGCGGATCGTTTACGTGATGTCGGCGAGCGAGACGGCGACGAGGCAGTTCCTCGACCGGCAGGGAATGCCACTCGCGACGGAACAGGTGCTGACCGTTCTCGAGGCGGTGCCGAACCACCGCCTAGTCACGACCAATGTCATCGACTTCGTTCCCGGCATGAAGGCTTATGAGGTCGGAATGACTGTCGACCTGGAGTCGACAGCCAGCGGGACGCGACTCGTCGTGACGTTGGACGCGATGCATGACGAGCATTGGACCGAGATGGCTGTCAAAGGCTGGGAGAGCCAGCTTGAAAACCTGGCCCGTGTGGTCGCTGGGGCTTCGAGCTAGAAGGCCCGGTTGCGTCCGCCAGGCGTAACCGATTGCGTGAGCAGCGCCTGTTCCAGCGCAAGGAAAGCAGACCGATGGCCAGCATCAACCCGATGGTTCCGGGGCTCAGGCCTCGGTGTTCGAGGTTATGCCCAGGGTGACAGCGACAAACCGAAGCCGTAGCCTCGGAGTAGTCGTGACGCGAGCAGGAGGAGGGAGTCGCGCACTTAGATGCACCCGCGGGCCGCGTTCCCGATTGAGAGTTGCACCCTGTCATTTGCCAACTTGAGCGTGGCGCATTCGTCGCTGGGCGGATGCCGACGCCGGAGCCTGATGCTCTGAGGACAGGGAGGGGCAAGGTAGCGGGGGTGATTCGTCTGCGGCCTCTCAAGCCCTCGCGCTGCTCTAAGTTAAGCGGTGGGGCGGCCCACCAACCTTCCTCCCTCCACGAGAAGACTCATCTTCGCGGCGGGTCGCCTCAAATCCGCAAACGAGTCGGGAGGCTTCAAATCCAAAAGACCGACTTCCCTCCCAGCGCAAATCACGCCGGCCAGAAGGTCGTCCGGGCTGGATGGCGCTAGACCGCCTCGGAATTGCCCTCACCGAATACGCGCTCGTTCGGCGCGAATACCGCGGCACCGCCTGCACGACACTTTGGGTAGAAGGCGCCTGATTGTGATCGTCCGACCTGCAGGTTTGCGCAGCTCCCTATCGGGCGCACCTGAGCGTATGCAGCTCCAGCGATCTGTTTGAAGGACTTTGGCTCAAACGCCTGACAGCCGGAAAAGTCCGGCCGGAACGGTCGGGCGAAGGGGCACCGGTCAGGGGGAGATTCGCTCATCTGCTTCGAACCGGAAATATCCGGGGACAGAGGGTAGCAAACGTTTCCGAGACTTGCCGGGATATTTGGGGCCAGGCTTGGGGCTAGGCCAGGATCAGCGCTCGTTCGCTCCAAAATGCAACCCGACCGCGGTACCAATCTGCATCCTCGGTCAGCAGCAGCGCCTCCGCCAGAGCGTGTAGTTCGGTGTAGACCTGGCGCCAATGGCCGGCGGTGACGGCGCAAGCCGTAGCCGGATCTTCGTTGAGCATGAGGCGATGATGCGGACAGCCTTCGCCGCCGCTAGGGCGTGGGTTCAACCGTTCAGCCTGCAACAACCAAGTGCACCTCCGATTTTCGATATACGCAGAACGCTAGACGCTCAGCGGCCGTGATTCCTTGCACCAATAACGCAGAGCGCCGTGAATTTAGGAATAGGCAAAGCTTCCTGGTTCAGCGGGGCTATCCCGATCCCTTTGGGCGGCTGGGAACTGGCCCGGGCGCGGAGCCCGGCAACACCGCCTACGGCAATGGGCGCCCAAGGCTTCTAGGTCGATTTGGAGACCTGGAGACAGGATTGGGGTGACCAGAGAATTACGACCAGAATCCTTACAGGGCGCGCTTGAACTGTCCGAACCGACCGCTTAACGTGCCGCCCGTGGCCACGGAGATCAACGAAACCACGGTCGCCTCGGCGTTGCAATCGCCTGAGGCCACC
>JAYUBK010000087.1:0-2160 GCA_043740835.1 Chloroflexota bacterium | reverse complement strand
CGCAGGCTTCTGCCAGGTCAGCTTCCTGGCGATGACGAACAGCCGCATTCAGACCGCCACGCCTGACCACCTTCGAGGCCGTGTGATGGCGCTCTACTCGCAGGCGTTGATGGGCGTCGGCCCTTTCGGAAGCATGCAGGCCGGCATCCTCGCAACCCTGTTCAGCCCCCAGATCGCGATGGCCTTCGGCTCGCTCGTCGCCGCCTCGTTCGTCTTGTGGACTCGCTTTGCAAGCCCGCGGGTGTTCACAGGCGAAACGTGAGGCAAACGCCGGCTCCCTCGAGGTTGAACTAGCAAAGGGGGTCGACCGGGGTCGGCACGAGCGTCGCCATCTAGGGCCGGAGAGCTCGAAGGGCACCGACGAGACCAGGATCGGCGATCTCGATCGCATCGCCCCAACTGAACCAGCGGACCTCCTGGCTCTCGCCTGGAGGAGGCTTCGGCTCGACGTCCTCGGCGTCCACGACGTAGCGGAGATCGAGGTGGAAGTGCCCGCGCGCGGCGGCATGGACATCGACGTGGACGAGCTCCTCATCGCGCAGGCGGACCGGCAACCCGGTCTCTTCCGCGGCTTCCCGAAGGGCGGCGTCCCAGGGCGACTCGCCGGCGTCGATGTGGCCACCGGGTTGCAGCCAGAGGTTGAGCAACCTGTGGAGGTGAAGCACCACTCCCCGGCGCCCGATCACGATCGACGAGCCGGTCACGTGGATGGGGCCGGCCTCCCGCTCGAACGGTCGCGCCAGCCGGTCGAGGTCGGCCAGGATACGCAAGCGCGACGTCGCCTCCCGGCCGTCGCGTGGCTCGAGGGTTTCGACCTGCCGGCGGACGCGGTTCCAGAGATGGTCGCGCTCGGGTTCGGTCAACGGCCGGTGACGAACGCCTTGAGCACCGCGCTGACGGCCAGGAGGGGCGCCAGCCAGGCCATCGCCTTGAATATCTCGAGCTCGGCGCGGACGACTCGGGCACCCCAGCCGCCGTCCGACTCCATGTGGATCACCGAGGCGCCGACGTGGATCACCAGCCCGGCAGCGACGGCAAGCAGGGGCAACTCGAGGAGACCATGCGGCAGCAGCCCCGACAACGCATACGACCACGAGCTGACCGCCGCCAGGTAGCCGACGACGGCCCCTGACCCGATCGTCACCGCGTATCCGCTGAGGCCAACGGTGAGGGCGCCGAACAGGGCGGCGAGAAAGATGACCAGCAGGTCGTGGACGAAGAACGCGATCGCGAAGACAGCCGGGTTGGAAGCGGTCGAGCCGGAGTGCAGTGCCAGGGTGACCGCCTGCGCGAACTTGTCGGGCAGGGCGCCCGGCACCAGGTAGCCGATGACGGCGCCGACAGGAAGCCCCAGCAGCGCGGTGACGATCGTAAACCAGCGCGCCCGGAGCAGGCCGAGCCCGGTCCTCGATGTCCGCCAGGAAGCGCGGAGGACGCGCGACGCGCGCCTCAGGACGCTCTTTCCCCCCGCCTCCCGGGCCAGCAGCGCTTCGCGGGAGAAGCCGGCCAGGCCCATGCGCAGGAGAACGAGCGCGACAACGGCCATCACGGCAGCGAATGCCCAGAGCAGCTCGCCGCGGTTCAGGAGGATCAGCGCGGCCTCCACCTGGAGGACGACGCTCATCGGCAGGATGATAAAACTGGCCATCACGTTGGCCGCGCGCATGGTGCGGGCGTTGGCGCTGACGATCACGGCGCCGGCCGTCATCGCGGCGACCTGGCAGATCGTCGAAACGGCGAGCGAGGCGAGGATCGCGCCCGGGAAATAGCCGAGGCCGGTGAAGGTGATCACGCAATAGGTGAGGAGTCCGCCATAGCAGAGTGCGAGGGCCACGGCAAGCACCGCCGACAGCTTTCCGAAATAGATCTCGGCCTCCTTGAGAGGGGTCGAGAGAAGCACCTCCAGAGTCGAGCGTTCGCGCTCGCCCACGAAGGACTCGAGGGCGAGCACCAGGGAGTAACTGGAGGGCAGGAAGACGACGAAGAACGCCCCCACGATGCTGAGGCGCTCGACGATCGGGTTGATCCCGCCGCCGTAGATGGCGAGCGCTCGAAGGCCGATGCCGCTGGCGATCGGGATCGCCAACGAAAGGCCCACCATGGCCAGGATCAGCCGAAGGTCGCCGGTGGCATCTCGGAGATCGCGCTCGGCGACAAGCC
>JAYUBK010000086.1:0-7248 GCA_043740835.1 Chloroflexota bacterium | reverse complement strand
TCGACCTTGGGCGCCAGATCGTTTCCGAACTTGACAGGGTTCCCCGGCCCAAGGCCGCCGGGTATCTGCCTCGCTACCGTCGGGCGTCCAGGCCCTGGGTTAGAGTCCCAGGAACGATGGCCACTGGCCTGGTGGCCACCGGCCTGGCAGTGCTGGCTCTCACGATGACCACGACCACGGGTTCGACGAATCCGAGTGTCTGGGGTCTGCGACTTTCGTCAATGGTCGAAGAAACCGGGAACTGGGGTGCCCCTTCAGCAAGCTCGGAGCCATCGCCATCCGACCAACCCGCCGCACCGCGCGCGGGCGGCGATCCGGCGCCTCCCAAGGCGACGGTGCCCGCGCTCGCGCCGGTCAAGGCGGAAACGCCGAAACCCCACGAGGCCGTGACGGACCCCGGATCGCGAAAGCAGCCATCGCCCTCACCGGGAGGTGATGCGAGGCCCCTCAGGTCGTCGCCATCACCGTCGGCTTCGCCTTCACCGCAGCGGTCGGCTTCGCCCTCGCCCGAACCGTCTGATTCGCCACAACCATCGCCCGAGCCGAGCCACAGCCCCGATTTAGCGCGCTGAACCGGTCAGCTCACGGGGGACCGGGCTTCAGCAGGTTCTGAGGAGTGCCCGAAACTCGCGCCCAACCCGGCTGAAGCGGTCCATTGGCCGTCCAGATGATCAATACCACGATCGACATCGTCGCCAACACCGCCAGGGCCACCTTCAAAGGCCGGTCGGCTACCGACTGCAGCGACAGGCGCCAGACGACAAGGGCTATCCACACCGCTGCGCCACAGGCGGCCGTCAGCCAAAGGAACCAGCCGGCATGGACGTCGCTCCCGGTGCCAAGGCCGTGCAGCACGGCGATCGGCCAGGCGCCATACGCGAGCCAGTGAATCCACCGCCATGCCCGGTACCCGATGAGTGGCTGTAACGCGCTGCTCAGGACCAGCGCTACAGTCGCCTCCGCCGAGACCACGCCCAGGCCCAGCCAAACTGGACGATACCGAGAGGTGAAGGGGATGAGCGCGTCTCCCAGGCCAAGCCGGGCATAGGGGTCGAGGAGCGCCGCGCCGATGTGGACGGCAAGGAAGCAGATGACCATCAGGGACACGTTGCGATGGAGAGTCGGATTGAAGTAGCGCGGCCAGACAGCCGATTGCCAGCGGACCGTGGTCCCGATTCCAAGCAGGACGCTGACGGTCAGAAGAAGCATGCTGACAGCCCCGGTTCCGCGGCTCGCATACCAGAGTGGATTTGGGGTCGCCAGGAGACTGGTCAAGAGTCCAAGCGTGGAAGTCGCCCTTGGAGGTCGCGCTGGAGGCTACGAGCCCCCGCTGACCGCGATCGGTGCGCTCCCCGTGGCGGTGGTCGGCTCCCCGTCGTCGTTTCGGCCCGTGCTCCCTGAGGTGATCGACGGCACCGGGCCCGCCCCCACCGCGGATGCCGAGTCGCCCGTGGCCTGATACGTGAAGGCCGCCGAAAGCCCAAGTCCTGCAACCGCGATGGCGATCGTCATGCCTGCCACGTACCTGTCGGGTTTCCGTTGAGGAGGTCTGGGGGCCGTTCTCGGTGGCTCGTCAGTCACCGGTGGTCGTCATTGCCATCGTCCTTTTCCTTCTGAACCGGCGTCGGCGTCCCCGGGGAACTGCCTACGGAGGGGCCGGAGCCGCTGCTCGCCGGAGGCCGGGCAAAGACCGATGCAACCCCGAGCACGACGACGAAGATCATCGCTGTGAAGATCGCCACGAAGGCGACAACGCGGCGCGTCAGCCAGCCAGGCCGCCAGCGTCGTTTGAGTACCTCACCCGCCATCGATCCCAATGATGCACCGATTTTGGCGCCGTGAACGCCTCTCGCGGACCGTTGCTATGGGGTCGGGGCGCGAGAGGGCGCGGGGCTTGCCGCAGAGGGCGATTTTGCCGGAGCGCGGGGCCCCGGCGAGCCGGATGCGTTCTTCAGCAGCTGAATCGGCGTGCCCGCCACGATCGACCATCCGGGAGCGAGCGGGCCGTTGAGAGCCCAGATCGAAAGGGTGATGACAGCGACCCCGGAGAGGAGGGCAGCCGCCAGCCTCGGCCAGGGCTGTGCCGGCCAGCCGAACGAAAGCCGCCAGAGGACCAGGAAGAGGAAGAACCCGACCACGCATGCCACGTTGATCCACAGAAACCACGCCCTACGGGGATCTGTACCGGTTCCGAAACCGTGGAGCAAGGCGACGGGCCAGCAGGCGTACGCCGCCCAATGGATCACCCGCCAGAGCTTGTAACTCATCCACTTGCGCACAAGACTGGTGATCACGAGGGCGACGTAGAGCTCGGCCGCAAGGACTCCAAGGCCAAGCCAGTAAGGGCGATACCACGATGCGAACGGGATTACCGCGTCCTTCCAGCCCAGTTTCGCGAAGGGATCGAGCAGCGATGTCACGATATGCAGGCCAAGGAAGATCAGCAGCATCAGGGCGACGCTGCTGTGGAGACCGACGGTCAGGTATTTCGGCCAGAACGCCGACTTGAATCTGACCGTCTGCGCCATGCCGAGGATTGCGGTAAGGCTCAGCAGGGCGATCGTCACGACTCCCGCGGCCCGAGTCAGAAACCACAGCGGGCTCGGGGTCGTACCGGCCAGGAAGAGAATATGGCCGCTAATCGGGCCACCCCGCGATCCGCTCGACGCTGTGATCGTGCCTGACGAGGCGCGCCGGCAGCTTGAGCTCCTCGAGCCACCCTCGGGCCCGCTCACCCATCAGGATCGCTGCCGTGGATGCCGCGTTGGCTTCAAGACACGTTGCAGCCGCGACGCTGGCCGTGATCCACGGACTCTCGGCGGGCATCCCGGTGGCTGGATCGACGATGTGATGAAGCTGCCGACCCTCCCTCTTCCACCGTCGAACCGTCGTGCTTGACGTGGCCAGGCCTCCCTGACGGATGTAGACGAGATCACCAGGGCCAGATTCAGGGGCGTCCGCCCTGTCGGTGACCAGCACGACCCAGCCCTCAGCAGGCGGTTCGCCGGCCACCGCGATATCACCTCCCAAGGAGACCAGGACGCCGCCTTCTCCGGCGGCACGTAAACCGGCCTCGGCGGCCTTGTCGGCCGCCAGCCCCTTTGCCGTGGCTCCGAGATCCAGCACCACTCCGTCAGGAATGGTTACCCGCCGGGCGCTGCTGTCAAGGCTGAGCCCGCGCCAGCCCGGGACGGCCTGGATCACGAGAGGAAGAGGACTGTCGGCAGGCACGCTCTTGAAATCACGGTCGTACCCGATGGCTCGAAGGCACGCTCCAACAGTCGGATCGACAAGGCCGTTGGTCGTTCGGGCTGCCCATAGGGCGGCCTCTAACGCCTCGAAGAGAACCAGCCCCACGGTCACCGGCCGACCCTTTGCCGAGTTCAGTCGCGTGAGCTCGGAGTCGTCTCGAAACCGGCTGCAGGCGAGATCGAACGCATCCAACACGCCTTCCACGGCGTGCCGCGCCTCGTCCAGACGGTCGGGTGAAGTGACCGCGAGGCGGACACCGCACCCAAGAGCGGACCAGTCGGCGGTTGCTGAGGTCAGTGAGGAACCGACCCGGATGAGGTGGCGGTCGGCGCCGGTTGAGGGGGCGGGGGCCCGGCAACGGGCGGATGAACCACGGGTGCCGGCGGTCCACCCGGTACCGGCTGGGCGGCGGGGGGGCCGCTGTACACCGGTTGGGTGTAGCCGCCACCACTACCACCGCTGCTACCACCTCGGCCGCCAGTGCTGCCGCCGCTGCTGGCGCCGGGTCCGCCGCCGACATAGACCGTCACCGGGATGTGGGTAGGGGGCATCGGTGAGGGCACAGGAACCTCGACCAGGACCTCGGTGAGGCTCGGCGGCGCTTTCTCGTAGTTCGCGATCTTAGTGAGACGGGTGGCCTGGAAGAGGAGAGTATCCGGGCCCTGGGCGGAGGTCAGCCCGGTCAGCACCCCGGTGAAACCAAGGCTCGAGACTCCGATCGCCCGGCCGAGCCAGGCGACCGTGCGCGCCTCCTTTGCCTTCCTTTCGGCCTGGGTTAGATCAGCCATTGTTGAACTCCTTTACGTCCACGACGATCATGGATGTGCGCGCTCGTAAGCCTGCTTTGCGGCCTCGCATTGCATCTCGACGTTCTGCTGGTAAGCGGGCGACTGCTGTTGGGCTGCCTGCTTGGCACCCTCGCAGGTCGACTCGATTGCGGCCATCGGTCCGGCCGGGAACTGGATGATCGGATAGGGGCCGGCGCCGGTCGCGGGGGGCTGTACTGGTTGCCCACCACCGCCTGGAGCGCCGTCAGCTGGAGGACCGCTGACCGGAGGCCTGACCGGAGTGCCGGTGGCCGGTGGGCCGCTGACCGGGATCGGCTCAGTCGAGACCGGCTGATCGGGGAGCCGGACCGTTGTCACGTCGTACACGACCGGCCCGGCGACGGGGTAGGGGACCTGGACAACGGTCTGCTTGATCCGGCCCATGCGGGGCGAAAGGCCTCCAGCGTCCGCGGCGTGGCCGTAATCGCACCAGATCGCCGAGGTCGCCGAACCGTTCTTACCGAAGCAATATTGAACCCTCGCCTGGACCTCTCCGGCACTTAGGTTGCGCCAGTCCATTGGATTGGCGCTCTCCCTGGTGTAGGTGGCTCCAATCACGGGAAGGCCGAGGGCGATCAGGCCTCCGAAAGCAATCGTAGCCAGCAGGGGCCGGCCGACCCAGACCCGGAAGCGCTCCAGCCGGGTCAGTTTTCGCTTTTCAACAGGGGTGCGTCGAGGGGTGACCGGCTTCGCAACGGCCGGGGCCGCGACGGGATCGGCGATCGGCGTCACAACGGGTAATGCCGGAGCATCCACCACCGTTGTAATGGCCGGCGACTGGATGGCCGGCGACTCGACGGCGGGCGCCGGCGCGTCGGTGACGGCCACCAAAGCAACTGGCGGCACCGGCCAGGGCATGACCCGTGGCACCCAGGGCGTTGCCTCGCCGGTGGCGGGCGCTCCAGGAGTGACGGGGACTGCGGTCGGAGCGGGTGCCGCAGCGGTCGTGACCACTTCGACCTGGGGCCGATCCTCGATCGGGACTTCGTCGGTCCACGAGTAGTTGGCGCTCATGAATTCAAGTAACGAGTGGGCATTCCGAAACCTGCGTGGGCGGAACACTGGGCCAGTTGGGACTCTTGTGGGATTTTCCGTAGCTGGTCATCAAACATCGAACAAGTAACGCTGGGACCCGCAGAAGTCGGAAGCAACCGGGGGCATTTAAGATCAAAAGTCGCGGACCGGAGGGTGTGGCCGGGCGCTACCCTCGGGGTGAAGTCGTTTAGGAGCCTCCGCTCACCGCGACCGCGCCCGCCGTTCGGGGAGCGGCGGAGATCTGACCCGATTTGGGTCGGCGTTCGTGATCTTCGGGGTCATCACCCTCTTTGAACGTGGTTGCAGCGACGTTCCTCGCGGGCCCGGGCGCCGCGACGGCGGTCGATCCGTTGGCAGCCTGGACGGTGAACAGGGCAGCCAACCCGAGAGAGGTGAATGCGATCAAGGCGGTTCCGACGCCGAGTGGGCTCGTTGCGATCCGCCTTTGGCTAGCCATGGGGTAGTCCCTGGTTCAAAGGTTCGACTCGTTTTCGGCGAGGCCACCCGGGCCAGGACTGACCCCGCGGTCCGATGCCGACGCGGATGAGGCCCAGAAGGATTACCAGCACGGCGATCAGGGCCACCACGATGGCCACCCGATCCACCAACGGCGCCAGGGGCTGCGATGAGATCACGACCGGTGCCGGAGTGACGAGGGGTGGATTCACCCGCCACGGGGTTTCGACAACGGTGTCGGCTAATCCCTTGCGGTGGATGAGGACGCTGATTCGGACATCACCCGTCTTCATGGAGACGGTCCCGGCGTCAAATCGCTCCCCGCTCCTGGTGGTGGGAAGCGTCTCGGCTCCGGCGGCGAGACCCGGGCGCACGAGGAGGAAGCTGACGCTTTCGATCGGGGCCCGCGCCGGGCGCCGTGGATCGACGATCTGGACCGAGAGAAGGTTCGGACCTTCCCGGTTGGGCTTCATCGAGACGGAGGCCAGCAGGCCGTCGCGCTGCTGGGTCGCGAGGGTCGCGACGGCTGCCGGTGGCGGTTCGAACTGGGGACCTCGGGCCGGCGCGGACGAGCCGAGGACTGCCGCGAGCAGCACGATGGCCATGGCACCGACCGCCTCGAGACCGATGCTCAAAAGCAGACGCCGCGGTGCCTTCCCCGGCTGCCAGCGACCGCCGAGGCCGCGCCAGCTGAGAAGGGCGTGGCGCAGAGCGATAAGGGCCACGAAACCTGCGAGCGCGACTTTCACGATCAGGATGGTGCCGTAGGGCGTCGAGAAGAGCGCGGTCAGCGACGACACCTGGGCGCCGGAAAGAAGAAGGCCTGTAATTGCCAGGCCCGCCAGGCCGGCCCCGGCATAGGGCCCGAATCCAACGACCATCGCCCAAGTGGAAGCCACCGATCGATCCCCCGACCGACGCAGGGCGATCACTGCGACCAGCAGGGCCACCACTCCGCCTGCCCATATGCCCATCGAGGCGAGGTGGACGCTGCGGATGAGGACTTCGACCGGCTTCAGGCCGGAAACGTCGGCGGAATGACCGCTCAAGGCGGTCGCGACCGTCAGCGCGACGGCAAAGAGCACGAGGCGAGCCTCGGTCGAGAGGAGTGCCCAGGCGCCCAATCGCGCGAACTCGTCACGGAGGCCCTCCACGGTTCCGACCCGGGACCGGCGCCAGAGGCTGATCAGAAGCAAGAGGGTCGCGAATGAGAGAAGCGTGCTGACGAGCCAGCGGCTGCCATATTCGGTATCCGTCACGACGCGCATTACATTGCGAAACAGGTCAGGACCAAGCCCGGAGGCCTGGATGGCGATCAGCGCGGAGTTGGAAACCAACTGAATCGACGTGCCCGTAAACGCGAATACGAGGAGCGCCGACTGGACCCGGCGACGCGCGGCCGAGATCGGCAGCCGCGGCACCACGATCAAAGCCAGGAGGAGGCCTCCGAAGAGGCCCGCGAGCCCGGCCAGGCCAATCCCCCGGAGGAGGTACTCGGACGGGCGGGCCGGAACGGGGATTGGAGCTGCATGCCCGGCGGGCGGGGCGACTCCGACACCGAAGACGATCGAGCCCGCCGTCTGGTGGAGGTCGAGAAGGTCACGGGTTGTAAAGGACAGTCGGTACGACCCGTTCGGAATTTCGGGGAGATTGACCGCGACGACCGACGGAGTGGCCC
>JAYUBK010000085.1:0-7303 GCA_043740835.1 Chloroflexota bacterium | reverse complement strand
CTCCGATGACGAGGGCGGTACGCCCGGCCAGGCTGAACATCTCTCTGTATTCGCGCATCCCGATAAAGGTTAGTCGGAGGCGGGCGTCGGAAGCGCCGCGCCGATGCCGGGGGTGGTCGACTCCGGCGGGCGCTGATTACGGCAGTGCCGCGCGGCGATTGCGGCCCGCCGCTACCAGATGGCGCGGTGAACGACGTCCTCGAAGGCGCGGCGGTTCGGTTTGCGGATTGGCTTGAGCGGGCGGCCCGCGGGGTATCCGAAGGAGATCATCACTGCCGCCGTTCGATCGGTCGGAAAGCGGAACAGGTCACGAACGAGATCCTGGTCGCCGATTCCCGAATGGCAGCTGCCGATTCCGGCGTCGGCGGCGGCCAGCATCATGCTCATGGTGACCTGGCCGAGGTCGTACTGGATCGACTCACGCTCGCCCTGGTCTTGCGACACCGGTGCCAAGAGTACCACCGTGGCCGCCGAGCCCGCGACGTGGCCGCCATAGCTCCAGGCCTTCGCGAGTTGCTGGAGCTGAGTGCGATCCGTGCAGACGATGAAGTCCCAACGCTGGGTGTTCTTTGACGACGGCGAGCGGCGGCCTGCCTCGAGCACGTCGTCGAGCGCCTCCTTCGCGATCGGATCGGGCTTGAACTCGCGGACATTTCGGCGTGCCATCAGGGCGTCCCGGGTCTCCACTCTGCAACCTCCCAGTGTTTCCTTCGGATTCGGCTTAAGAGTCGCACACGGTTGTCGCGCCGATCGGGCGGAGAATGGCACCCATGAGTGAAACACCACCGGGAGGCGATGCCCGAGGTGGCCACGGAACGCCTCACGCCCACGATCCGAGGCAACCCCTGGCAAACCAATCGTTTTGGGACGAGCGCTACCGCACCCGCGACGCGCTGTGGAGCGCCCAGCCCAATTCGCAGCTTGTGAGTGAGACATCTGACCTCGCACCCGGCGAAGCGCTCGACGTCGGTTGCGGGGAGGGAGCCGACGCCATCTGGCTGGCCGAGCGCGGCTGGCGGGTTACGGCCGTCGACTTCTCCGCCGTCGCGCTCGAACGCGGCGCCGCCCGGGCGATCGTGGCCGGTGCCGAGGTTGCTCAGCGAATCGACTGGCGCCATGAGGACTTGACCAAGTGGGCCCCCCCGGCGACCTTCTACGACCTGGTGTCCGCGCAGTTCATGCACCTTCCCAAAGATCAGCGCGAACCCCTCTTCAGTCGACTCGCCGCGTCCGTGGCGCCCGGCGGGTGCCTACTCATCGTGGGACACCATCCCTCCGATCTGCAGACCTCGGTACCGCGGCCGAGGATGCCAGACTTTCTTTACACCGCCTCCGATGTGGCCGACGCACTCGACCCGCGGTCCTGGGAGGTCATCGTAAGCGCCGCCCGCGAGCGGACCAGCATCGACCCTGGTGGCAATACCGTGATCATCCACGATGCCGTACTACGAGCCCAACGGCGCAAGTAGGACATTAATGGCTTGCCCTCAAGGAGTCCGGAGCTGCTGAGAGCGGCCGTCCTGGCCACCGTTCTCGCTCTCTGCACGTGCACGTCTCAGCCCGTCGCGGTGACGCCGAGGAAGCCCGTGACTCCGGCGGAGACGGCATCGATCTCCCCCACCCCCTCGCCGGCGCCTCCTGCGGGAGCCGGCCGCGGACCGTGCCTGGCTTCGACGGCATTCCCGATGACGCCGGCCGGTCCTGTCACCGTCGCGCCGATTTGGGTGCTCATGAGCGGACTGGCGACCCCCGACGACATCCTCTTTCACGAGGGCGTGCTGTATGTGGGCGAGCTTGGCAGCGGACACATCGCGCTCGTTGAAGCGGGCAGGCCCGATGCGCGTCTCGGCGTCGTGGTCCCCAGGGTCGAGGGACTCCAATACCTCGGGGGGAGGCTCTACGCAGCGGATCAGCAGAACGACAGAGTCGACGTCGTGGACGGAAGCGTGGTCACGACCTTCCTCCAACTCACGCCGGTGGCCGGCCAGGACGGCGTCGACGGCATCGGTCTCGCCGGCGACCAGCTGCTGATTCCCGACAGTGCGAACCACCAACTGCTGTGGGTCAGCGCAAGCGGCGCCATTCAGCGCCGGGTCGGAGGCTTCAATCGACCCACCGGGGCGTGGGCGCTGGGAGACGGGTCCGTCCTCGTGGCCGACGAGTACGGCAACGCCGTCTATCGGATTGCGCCCGATGGCGGCCGGACTGCGCTGGTGACCGGGCTTCCGATCGTGGATGACGTCGCCGCGGACAGCGATGGCAGGGTTTTCGTTGTCACGCCGGTCACGAGTGGCGGGCGACTGGCGGAGATCGTCGGCGGGAAAGCAATCGACCTGGTTGGCAACCTGTTGGAGCCGCAGGGAATCGACTTCGACGGGGCGGGAAACATCTTTGTGTCCGAAGCGGCCGCGGGGCGAGTGGACCTCGTAATCCGCTATTTCAAAATTGTCCCCGCGGGCATCGCGCGGCCAGCTCCGGGCGAACCCCTGTGCATCGACGTGATCCGCGCCCCCAGCTTCCAGTCATCGATCGAGCTGGCCGGTGGTCCAGGAGTCACGATCGCTTCCCAGCCCGGGTTGGGCACACGGGGTTCTGTCGTTCTCGGCGACTGCGGCCAGCGCTACTGCCGGGTCAGAGCTATGTCCGGCGGTCGCTCCGACGAGCTCTGGATCGACACCACGCCGGGAGGATAGTTCGAGATGTAGGCGGTTGATCTCAACTTGAGATAAACGACGATTCATCGCAATGCCCGGAACCCGTTCCAAAGCACTGATAGGCTTCCCGGGATGGAACGGGGGCTCGTCGAGAGCGAGCGGGAGAAGCTGTTGAAGGAACCTCTGACGGCAGTCCTTGCGACGGAGCGCAAGGCGGGCGGTGTTCATGCCGTGCCGGTCTGGTACCTGTACCGAGACCGCCAGCTACGCGTCATCACGGGGCGCGACTCGGTGAAGCTGAAGAACGCCCTCCGCACTGGTCGGGCGACGCTCTGTGTTCCGCTCTCACGAGGAAACGACCTGCGTTACGTGACGGCCGAGGGCACGGTGCGGGTGGAGCCTTGCACCGGCGAGGAACGGCACGAGCTGTGGGCCCACTACACGGACGACGCCAAGGCTGCCGTGATGGCCGTGGGCGACCTCGACGGGCTCTGCGTGCTGGTGCTTGAGCCCCGGCGCTGGACCGCGTTCTCCGAGTAGCGGGTCCGCGTCGCAGGGCCGCCCAATTGGGCGGGCCGTTAGGGCTTGGTGAAGTTTGCCCTGGTCGGGCCACTAGTCTCATGCCGTGGTCGGCAATCGGATCGTCAGCGTTGAAGCGATACCCCTCGATGCCGGATTCGCCCAACTTTTCAAGTTCGGTACCGTGGACCGCCGGCGATCCGCGAACGTGATCGTCCGGATCCGCACCGAGGACGGCGTCGTCGGCTATGGAGAGGCCTGTCCCGTCACCGCCTTCACTTCTGAAACGCAGCAGTCAGTGGTCGATTTGGTCGCAAAGGTCGTATGCGAGACGCTGATCGGCCGTTCGGCAATCAATCGCAGCCCGCTCCTTGACGACCTCGCGGGCAAGCTGCGGCATGCGCCGTTCACCCTCGCTGCCTCAGACATGGCCCTTCTCGACCTCCAGGGAAAAGTCAGCGGTCTGCCCGCGTCCGCCCTCCTCGGCGGAGCCTTTCGCGAGACCCTCGAGCTTCATGGCTCTGTCGGCTGGGAGGAGCAAGCGCGAGCGATGGTCGACACCGCCGCGAGGCAGCTCGATGCGGGGTACAGGACTCTCAAGCTGTACGCAGGTCGGGGCGACGTGGAGGGAGACATCGATCGGATCCGACAGGTGCGCACATCGGTGCCGGCGGACGTCAGGTTCCTCGTCGATGTAAACGGGCTCTGGGGGCAGGCGGATTGCAGCTGGGCCCTGCCCCGGCTGGCCGAGCTTGGAGTCGTCATGGTCGAGCAGCCGCTGCCGCCGTCGGACAAGGCCGGCCTCGCGACGGCCACCGCGACAAACCTGGTGAACGTCGGATTGGACGAGTCCGTCTACGGCCCGCGGGACGTGTTGGATGCGGCCGTCGGCGGGCTCGGCCACTCAGTGAACCTGGGAGTCTCGAAGCTGGGCGGTCCGACCAGGGCAATTGAGTGCGCCACGGTCTGCCGGGCCGCTCAGCTCGGCGTTTTCGTCGGAAGCGTGCTCGAGCTCGGCATCGCGAATGCGGCCGGCATCCACGTCGCGGCCGCCCAGCCGGCACTCGCATTTCCGAGCTATCTCGTCGGACCGCTCAAGTACGTGCGCGATGTGGTGGTTTCCCCGTTCCAGGTGATCGACGGTCAGATCTCGGTACCGCGGGGGCCCGGGTTGGGCGTCGAAGTCGACGAGACCGCTCTGACCGCCATGGACCTGAGGCTTCGCTGAGGAGTGTCAACGCGACCGTCCGTGCTCGTCATCGGAGGGGGCATGACCGGCCTCAGCGTCGCCAGGTGCCTAAGGCGCCTCGGCGTCGCGGACGTGATTGTCGTCGACGCCGGCACTCCCGGCCAGGAGGCCACTGTTCGCTCTTCCGGAGGCTTTAGGCGCCAATTCGCAACTGCGATCGAGATCAACCTCAGTACGCTGTCGCTCCCATTTTTCGACGAGGTCTTCGCAAGCGCGGACTTCAGCGGGGGAATGCAACGCCTCGGCTACGCATTTCTCGCCGGCGAAGGCGACATTCGCTCGCTCTCGGCCGCCTGGGTCCTGCAGCGGAAAATGGGGGTTCCATCGGAGTGGCTGGAACCGGCCGATATCCGCGCCAGGTTCCCCTACCTGGAGACGGACGGGCTGCGGGGAGGGACATTCTCGGCCGAGGACGGGTTCGTGGACCCCTGGTCGGTCCACCAGTGGCTCCTCCGCGATTGCCGGCGGAGCGGCGTCACCATCCTCGAAGACGAGCGCGTCATCGCCATGGATGCGATCCGGGGGCGGATCGCAACGGTGCGAACGGAACTGCGGACCTTCGAGCCAAGTATCGTAATCAACGCCGGCGGCGCCTGGTCGCGCCTGGTCAGCCGCCTCGGCGGGAGCGATCTCGAGGTCGACCCATCTCCTCGAGTCAAGCTCGTCACGAACCGGCATCCTCAACTGCCCACCGACATGCCACTGATCACAGACATGGACACCGGCGTCTACGTTCGATCAGAGGGAGGGGCGGCCATGATCGGAGTGAAGCCTCCGCACAGGGCGATCAGCTTCGAGATCGACACGTCGGCGGAGCTCATCAGCTGGATGGCGGAACGAGCCACCGTGCGCTTCCCATCCCTGGCCGACGCCGGCCTGGCGCACCTCGTCACAGGTCTCTACGAAGTAACCCCGGATGGCCTCCCGATCGCCGGCCGTGACAACCGCGTCGAGAACCTCTTCGTCATCAGCGGGTTCAACGGCCACGGGATAATGCACGGCCCGGCCCTGGCTCGAGCTCTCGCCGAGCTTATCGTCCTCGGCAGGCCCACAGACCTTGATCTGGACGCGCTCAGCCCGGGACGTTTCGCGGGGATTAGTGGCGCGACCGCGCATGGACATCGGGATCTGCTCTGAAAAACGCTGCGTCAGGGTTGAATCGCAGTCCCGGGGGAGGGATCAATGTCCTATGGACGCCCCCGAGTCCAGTCGCGAGGATCACCGCACGATGCCGGCACCGACTGACCTCGAATCCCAGTTTGAGACGTTGCTCGACTGCGTCTGGGAGGCCGAGAAGAACTGGGATCTCATGGATCGGATCGATCTCGCCCTGAAGGTCCCTCCCTCGCGCCGCATCGGTTCGGTCGAGCGTCAAGACAGGTAGCCACCGCGTCATTAGCATCTTCTTCATCACCGGCTGGGGTGACGCCTAGGTGCACGAATTCGAACCGGCATGAACGAGGTGAGACTGCGTTTGCTGGTGGAAGATGACGCCGAGTTCCTCAAGGTCATGTTCCTGGAGACGATCTTTTGGCGATCGGACCGACCTCGGCGCTCGTTCGAAGACGCCATGACAGAACCCAGCCTCGCCAAATATCTTCTGGGTTGGGGGAGGCCTGGTGACTCCGGCGTCGTGGCCCTATCTGGGTCTGACGAGCGCGTCGGTGCCGCCTGGTACAGGATCTTCAGTGAGGAAGATCAGGGTTACGGCTTCGTCTCCCCGGACATCCCTGAGCTAGGTATCGCGACCACCGCGGCCTACCGGGGTCGCGGGATCGGGCGAACTCTCATGCAAGGTCTCATTCAGCTTGCCACGAGTGAAGGTCGAGCAGCATTGAGCCTCAGCGTTGAGGTGGACAACTGGCGAGCTCTTGACCTTTACCTACATCTGGGCTTCAGGCAGGTCGCGAAGATCCACAATTCGTGGACGATGCTGCTGACGCTCGATCCAGCGGCCTCCATCGAGCGGGGCTCGGACAACTCGCACGATTCTTAGAACGGGTAGCCTTCAGTCCCGCCACGCCTTTCAGAGCCGAGATCTCGCCGCCGATGCTGTTGGCGTGCCCGATGACGAAGACTTCGAAAGCCGTCGCCACGGTCATCTGCCAATGATCGAACTCCCCCCGCCGATCGAAGCCTACAAGGTGGCCGAACTGATCACCCTTACAAGATGTGGGTCTCCGATCTGCTGGCCGATGGCGCCGTACTTCGGCGATGGCAAAATCGCTTTTGCCACCGGCTACGTTTCACCCGGCCACGCTCATCACGGAATGCACGTTAATGAGCACGCCCGCCCCTGCGCCGAGCGGGCCGCAGTTGAAGCCAGGGAGACTCTGATCCAAGCGGCAGACGTTGGCAAGGTTGGTCGCGAAAGAGACCGAAACATCTGAACATCGTCGGACGGTGCAGGCAGTCACGCTGAGACCTTCGTCCACATGACCCCATCACTGGTCGACCACAGGTTTTTCGCTAGGGCGAAGCCGTGGGTCGCGTCCAAGAAGGTCACCTGCCCGGCAGAGTCCAATTCGCCGTCGAAAAGAATTTGAACCTGCCAGGTCCGACCTCCGTCGGCGGTGCCGTAGAGCTTGCCGCGGCTCAGGGCGATCCACGCATGCTGATCGTCGATCACGGCGACGTCAGCCAGGTGTCCGATCAGTGATAGATCGCCGATCCGCGGCCGGGACTGGTAAGACCCCGTATCCGCGACAAGGGTCCAGGCAGACCCGCCGCTGTGGCTTCGAAAGATCTGCTTGTCGGCCATGATCGTCGCCCCGGGCCCCGTGCAGAACAGCCACATGTTGCCACCGCCGAGAGGGACGATGCGCGTCGAGGATGCGTGGCATGGGGATGGCATCTGGAGCCAGGAGCGCCCGCGGTCGGA
>JAYUBK010000084.1:0-7313 GCA_043740835.1 Chloroflexota bacterium | reverse complement strand
GTCGATTACTCCGGCCGTTCGGTCATCGTCGTCGGACCCGAATTGAAACTGCGCCAGTGCGGTCTTCCGAAGAAGATGGCGCTCGAACTCTTCAAGCCATTCGTCATGCGGGAGCTCGTCAATAAGGGCTACACCCAGAACATCAAGTCCGCCAAGCGGATGGTGGAACGCGGCCGCTCCGAGGTCTGGGACGTCCTCGACGAGGTCATCCACGAGCACCCGGTGCTCCTGAACCGAGCCCCGACCCTCCATCGTCTCGGCATCCAGGCCTTCATGCCGGTGCTTGTCGAGGGGTCGGCCATCCAGATTCACCCGCTCGTCTGTCACGCGTTCAACGCCGACTTCGACGGCGACCAGATGGCGGTACACGTGCCGCTCTTCTCGGGTGCCATCGCCGAAGCTCGCAACCTGATGATGTCGTCGCAGAACATCCTCAGCGCCGCGGACGGGCACCCGGTCGTCTCCCCGACGCAGGACGTCGTCCTTGGCTGCTATTGGCTGACCGGCGTCCGCGCCGAGAAGCCCAAGGACGGCAAGGGCCTGCGCACCTACTCCAACGCAGATGAGGTCGTCCTCGCCCTTCACGAGGGGACGATCGTGCTCCAGGAGTGGGTCCGCGTCCGCATCGCCGCCGATGACGGAATCGCCACCGACGGGCGCACGGAGCTGCTGATCACCACCCCCGGACGGGTCGTGTTCAACCAGGCGCTCCCCATCGGTCGGCAGCCTCAGGAAGGTGTCGACGAGCCCGCTCTCAGCTACCAGAACCAGCACCTGGACCGCAAGGCCCTCCGGGTCCTGGTCTCGAGGATCTTCCGCCTGTATGGCAACGAGGTGACCGCCGAGGTCGCCAATGAGATCAAGCGCACCGGCTTCAAGTACGCCACCAAGGCCGGCATCACGATCTCCGCCCTCGACATCCCGGCCCCTGCAAAGAAGGCCGAGATCCTGGGCAAGACCGAGAAGGAGGTGGACGAAGTCGAACGCATGTACCGCCGCGGTGTCATGACGGACGACGAGCGCTATCGCAAGGTCATCGCCCTCTGGACGGCCGCCACCGACGAGGTCGCGCGCAACACCGAGGACAGCTTTGACAAGTTCAGCCCAGTCTGGATGATGATGGGCTCGGGTGCTCGCGGAAACATCCAGCAGGTCCGCCAGCTGGCCGGCATGCGAGGCCTCATGGCCGACCCCACCGGCCGCATCATCGACCTTCCCATCAAGGCCAACTTCACCGAGGGGCTGACCGTTCTCGAGTACTTCATCTCGACGCACGGCGCCCGCAAGGGACTTGCCGACACCGCTCTCCGTACGGCGGACTCCGGCTACCTGACGCGGCGTCTCGTCGACGTCGCCCAGGATGTCATCGTCAGGGTTGAGGACTGCGGCTCGACAAACGGCATCTGGGTCCGCAACGTCAATCCCGAGAAGGCTCGCAGCGAGCCCATCCTCGAGAAGCTCGCCGGTCGCGTGGCCGCCGATGACGTCACCGGAGCCGATGGCACCGTCATCGTTGCCGCCGGGGCCACGATCACGGACGAGGCCGCGCGCCAGGCCATCGCCAGCTCGGCGGGGCAGGTCAGCGTCCGGTCGATCCTTCTCTGCGAGGCTCGGGAGGGCGTCTGCAGGAACTGTTACGGTCGCAACCTTGCAACGGGCAAGCTTGTCGAGATCGGCGAAGCGGTGGGTGTCATCGCTGCGCAATCGATCGGCGAGCCGGGCACGCAGCTCACGATGCGAACATTCCATACGGGCGGTGTCGCCGGCATCGACATCACACAGGGTCTGCCCCGCGTCGAGGAGCTCTTCGAGGCCCGCATCCCCAAGGGCAAGGCGATCATCTCCGAGATCGATGGCGAGCTCGAGATCATCCGTCAGGAGCAGACTCGCAAGGTGCGCGTCATCAGCCGTGACGAGTTCGAGATCTCCTACCCGGTCGAGGCAGGGAGCACGATCCAGATCAAGGACGGGGACGATGTCATGGAGGGCCAGGTGCTCGCCCATAACCCGGCCAACGAGGACCTGCTACGCACCCGCCACTCCGGCAAGGCCAAGGTCGGGAAGAAGGAGATCACCGTCCGAACCGTCGACGAGGAGACGCGTGAGTACGTCATCCCGCACGGCGCCCGCATCAAGCCCGAACTCGAGCGGCGCGGCGAGAAGGTCGTGGTGAAGGCCGGCGATCAGATCACCGAGGGCTCCATCAGCCCCCAGGAGCTGCTTCACATCCTCGGCAAGGACGCCGTTCAGACCTTCCTCGTGGACGAGGTCCAGAGGGTCTATCGCTCACAGGGCGTGGACATCAACGACAAGCACATCGAGGTGATCGTCCGCCAGATGATGCGCAAGGTCCGCATCGACTCGGCCGGCGACACCGAGCTCCTGCCCGGCGAGATCGTCTCGCAGTGGGAGTACGAGGAGGCCAACGCCCGCGCGCTGGCCGAGGGCGGTGAGCCGGCGACGGCCCAGACCGTCCTGCTGGGCCTTATCAAGGCAGCCCTCAACACGACCTCCTGGCTCTCGGCGGCCTCCTTCCAGGAGACCACCCGGGTGCTCACCGAGGCCGCCATCAGCGGCAAGGTGGACCGCCTGCGCGGGCTCAAGGAGAACGTCATCATCGGCAAGCTGATACCCGCCGGAACCGGTCTCGACTACTACAAGAAACAGCGTGAGCAGGCTCAGCGCTACTTCGAAGAGGAACCGATCGACCTGGACACGCTTTCGGTCTAAATAGTCCGTAGGGGGGAACCGCGGTTCCCCCCTTACGGAACCCCTCGTGTTTCGGGTTGGAGCAGGCGAGCGCCCTCGTCCCCGGGCCCGGAAACTTGACATCGGCGCTGGATATTCCCAGAATGCGTTCCACCCCCCGGTGGGGGATTGAGTAATGTCCTGTCGTCGGCGCACTCTCGCCCCGGGCAACCGGGAAGAAGACGACAGGAGAAGGCCGGTTTCAAACTGGCACTCACGACCTAGAGAGAGGTAGCTCGCGCATGATCGGAACCCATTCTTTTGGGAAGTTCAGGGTGGCCGCTGCGGCTGTCGTCCTGACCTTCGTAGTTGCGTGTGGAGGCGGAGCCACCGGCACCACCAACACGACCAAGGCACTTTCGGACTACAAGCCCGATGCGGGCGTCAACGGCGGCCAGCTGATCTTCAGCGACTGGCAGCCCGTCGAGGATCTCAACGTCCTCGCCAGCACCGCCGCCACTACTCAGCAGCCGTCCTATGTCATCTGGGCCGCCCTCTGGCAGTTCGACCCCAAAAATGCAGCGTATCCCGATCTTCTGACCGACGTTCCAACTGTGTCGAACGGCCTTGTCAAGCTCATCGACGACAAGCACTTCGACATCACGTTGAAGCTGAAGAAGGGACTCAAGTGGAACGACGGCTCGCCGCTGACCTCAGCTGACGTCAAGTTCACTCTGGACGCCATCTGCGACCCCGATACCGGCGCGGCCAGCCAGAGCGGCTTCGACCACATCACCACGATCGAGGTCAAGGACACCGAGACCACGATCCTGCACATGGGCCCCAACAAGAAGGGCACCTGCGGGCTGGCGGCAGATACCGACACGGGCATCTATGCCTCCTACATCGCTGACATGAACACGCCGATCATGCCGAGCGCCAAGCTTGCGAATGTCAAGCACGCCGACTTCGCGACCAACGCCTACTTCACCAAGAAGCCCGACGTCACCAGCGGCCCCTACATGGTCCAGGACTTCACACCCGGACCGGCCGCCCAGCTCGTCATGGTTCCCAACCCGCACTACGCCGACGGCCGGAGCGGTGCAGCGTTCTTCGCACACAAGCCCTATCTGGACAAGCTCATCTACAAGATTTACGGCGACAAATCGGCGCAAATCGCCGGCCTTAAGGCGGGAGACTCGGACCTCGGTCTTGACCTCATCGCCAAGGATCTCCCCGCCCTCCAGGCCAACACGGCCTACCAGACCGTCAACGCCACGGGGCTTCTCGACGAGTTCATCACGATCAACGTCTCCAACAACGAGACCGGCTGCGAAGCCAAGGCTTTCGCCCGCGACTGCGGAACGCCGACCCTCTTCAAGGACGACAAGCCCCTTCGGCAGGCAGCCGAGCTGGCCATCGACAAGGACCAGATGAACACCCAGCTGGTCGGCGGCATCGGCAAGCCGATGAATGGGCCCTACGTCTCGGCCCTCGTCCCCTTCTACGACACCAGCATCGAGAAGTTCAAGCGCGACGTGACCAAGGCCAATTCGCTTCTCGACGGCGATGGCTGGACCAAGGGCGCCGACGGCACCCGCTCCAAGGGCGGCAAGAAGCTCGCCTGGACGATCGCCACGACCGCCAACAATCCCCAGCGCGCAGCTGAGCAGGAACTGCTCATCAACAACTGGAAGGAGATCGGCGCCGCCGTGACCGCCAAGAACTTCCCTGCCGGCAAGTTCTTCAACGACTTCAAGGGCGGCGGCATCCTCGCCACCGGCCAGTTCGACATGGGCATGTACGCCAACAACTGGTCGCCGGACCCGAGCGGTTGGTGCCTCACGGTCCAGTCGGACCAGATCGGCTCGCCCGCGAACCCCTCCGGCCAGAACTACGGCCAGACCAGCGACCCCAAGCTCGACGACCTGTGCAAGCAGGGCGCCGCGACGGTCGACGTCGACAAGCGCGTCGCAATCTACAAGAAGGTCCAGGCGGAGTGGAAGGACTTCACCCCGACGATCTCTCTGTACGAGCGCCCCGACGTGTTCTCGCACTCCGCGAACTTCGGCAACTTCGCACCCTCTGTAAACACCTGCCTCGGAACCTGCAACGGAACCGACTGGTTCAACAAGACCGGTAAGAAGTAGCCGGCTGATTCAGGCTTTCGGAAAGGGGCGGCCGGCGTGGCCGCCCCTTTCTCGCTGTCTGCGGGATTCCGCGTTTCTAGACGGCGCTTAAACAACCCCTTAACTTGCGATAAGCTGCTGGATGGTGATCGGCTACTTCGCACGGCGCGCGCTTCAGATCATTCCGACCCTCTTCGTGATCACCTTCATCCTCTTCTTCGGGATGCAGCTGGTGCCCGGCGGTCCTCTTCAGGCCTTCGCGCTCAACTCGCACATGAGCCTCGCCGCCAAGGACGCCATCGTTCATCGCTGGGGCCTCGACCAGCCGGTCCCGGTCCAGTACGTGCGCTGGCTCGGTGCGATGCTCACCGGGGAATGGCAGACCTCCTTCTTCCTCAACCAACCCGTGAAGTCGGTCATCCTCCAGCGGCTCCCGGCGACCATCCTGCTGATGACGACCGCCTTCATCCTCCAGGAACTCATCGCGCTGCCGGCCGGGATCATCGCGGCCATCCGCCGCTACTCCTTCTTCGATCAGTTCATCACCTTCTTCAGCTACGTCGGCTACTCGATGCCGACCTTCTGGCTGGGACTGATGCTCCTCCTCATCTTCGCCAACCAGATCCCCATCCTCCCGGTTGCAGGAGTGATCGACCTCCGGACCGCGGGTGCCCCCTTCCTGACCGACAACTACAACCACTGGTTCATGGCCAACCCTGTGACCGGGATCCTCGACATCGGGCGCCATCTGATCCTCCCGGCTCTCACGATCGCGATCGTGGGCATCGCCGGCGACTCACGGTTCATGCGAGCGTCGATGCTGGACACGATCCACCAGGACTTCGTGCGGACGGCTCGAGCGAAGGGCATGACCGAGCGGACGGTCATCCTCAAGCACGCGCTCCGCAATGCCCTGCTCCCCGTTGTGACGAACATCGCGCTGACGCTGCCGGCACTTTTCTCCGGCGCCGTCGTCACCGAGTCGATCTTCAGCTGGCCGGGCATGGGCCAGCTGTTCTTCCAGGCGCTGAGCGCCTATGACTACCCGCTGATGATGGGGATCCTCTTTTGCTCCGCGGTCCTCGTGGTGTCCTTCAACTTCATCGCGGACCTCGCCTACGCGCTCATAGATCCCCGTATCTCCTACGCCTAGGGACCTTCAGAAATGCTCAACGTAAGTGGACTCGACGGTCCTCCGTCCTATGATTTTCGCTCCGAGGCCGAACTCGACGTTCCAACCAAGCAGTTCAGCTTTCGAGAGGTCACCGTGCGCCGCTTCCTGCGGCACCCGGTGGCGAAATGGGCGGCAGTCGCGCTGGCCATAATCCTGGTCGCCTGTTACGGCGCGCCGCTCTGGCACATCCTGTTCCCGGGCTTCATCCAGGCGCCCGACCAGTTCACGCTCCTTGACGCGGAGCAGCCGCCCTCGCTGAGGCACCTGATGGGCACCGACTCTTACAACGGCCACGACATTTTCAGCCTCGTCCTGTACGGCGGCCGCCTCTCGCTCCTGATCGGCATCGGGTCGATGGTCGTGGCGACGTCGCTGGGCGTCAGCGTGGGCGCCATGGCCGGCTATTTCGGCGGAATCGCGGATGCCGTCCTGATGAGGGTCACCGACGTCCTGCTGACGATCCCGGCCCTCTTGATCATCCCGCTGGCCGCCCGGGTCTTCGCCCAGGACAACGCCTTCTACATCGCGATCATCTTCGGACTCCTGAGCTGGCCGGCCATCGCGAGGATCGTCCGCAGCCAATTTCTCTCCCTGCGGGAGATGCAGTTCACCGAGGCGGCGCGTGCCCTCGGCGTCCCGCCGCTGCGGATCATCTTCAGGCACCTGGTGCCGAACGCCATCGGCCCGATCGTCGTCGCCTTCACCCTCGGCATCGCCCTGAACATCGTCCTCGAGGCCTTCATCAGCTTCCTGGGCTTCGGCATCCAGCCCCCGACGTACTCCTGGGGCTCGACGCTCACCGGCGCCCAGGGCGTCATGATCGTCGGCAACTGGTGGTGGATAACGTTCCCGGGCCTTGCCGTCGTGGCCACCGTCCTCTGCATCAACTTCATCGGCGACGGCCTCCGCGACGCCCTCGACCCAAAAATCGTCGAATAGCACCCACTCACCCGGAGCCGCGAATCGACAGGGGTCGTAGGGGAAGGTTCCCCTACACCCGCGCGAGTGCGCGGGCGGAGGGGCTTCAGTCCCACTCCTGAATAAGCAAGTCTTCGCGAGGTTCTGCCAACTAGCCGTAAGGGCGACCATCGGGAACTCGCCTTGTCCTGTGGAGGGGGCCTGCGGCCCCCCGGCCCCCGCCGCGCACCATCGCCAATGCGCCCGACGCCGGCAAGGCTGGGGGTCGTAGGGGTGCCCCCTACACCTGCGCGAGTGCGCGGGCGGGGCGAGAAATCGCGAGGTCCGCGATTTCGGAGGGGCTTCAGCCCCCCTACTAAATAAGCCAGTCTTCGCGAGGGTCTGCCAGATAGCGAGGGGCTTAA
>JAYUBK010000083.1:0-2183 GCA_043740835.1 Chloroflexota bacterium | reverse complement strand
ACCGGAGCGCACCGAGCGCATCGAGCGGCTGCTCGAACGATTCGAGCTGGCCGACGCTTCCGATCGCGTTCTGTCTACCTACTCGCGCGGGATGGCGCAGAAGGTGGCGTTGATCCGAGCGACCCTCCATCTTCCGCGCTGGCTCTTCTGCGACGAACCGACGGTCGGCCTCGATCCGGTGGCGGCGGCCGATATGCGGAGGTACCTCGGGGAGCAGCGCGACCGTGGCGCCGCGGTCATCGTCACGACCCACGTTCTCGGCGAGGCCGAGCTCCTCGCCGACCGGGTGGCGATCATGCGACGTGGCAGGGTCCTGGTCAATGGGACGCTTGCCGAGCTCAGCCGTTGGGCGCATCCCAGCCGGCGCTTCACGGCCCAGCTGAGCGCCGGCCCCCTCGACGCAACAGCAGTGCTTGGGTGGCTCGAGGAGCATGCCCGTGAGCCGGCCCTCGTCGGCACGACACTCAGCTACGGCCTGCCCTGGGAGATGGCCGACGCCGACCTCGCCTCCTTTGCGTCCGAACTGCAGAAGCGGCTTGCGGATGAGAGATCTCCCTTTTACGAGCTTCGCGAGCAGCCCCAGAGCCTGGAGCGCGTTTACCTCAAGGCGATGGAGCAGGAGGGCGTCCCGCACGGGCCGCCGTCCACCCCGGCGACGATCCCTGGCCTTCGGCCGAGTCGGATCGTGGCCTCGTTGAAGGATCAGCCGGAGCGTCTGCGGCAGTTCCTGCCCTTCTACGTGGGTTCCTGGTGGCGACGCGGCGACCTGAGCTGGATCGGGTACCTCAACGCCTTCGTGCTGCTCCTCGTGGGCGGGGTGTCGCTCTTTGGCAGCGCGCCGTCCAACCTCGGCAGCCTGGCCGGCGCAATCCCGCGCGGATACAGCCTCACCGCGGGTCTGCTGCTGCCGCTTTTCTTCATGTCCTTCGCCCTCCTGGAGTCGATCAAGAGCTCGATAGGCATCTGGTGGGAAAAGGCGCAGCAGTCGCTCGAAGTCCTTCTCTACACGCCTCTCGACGACCCGGCTCTCATCTGGCTCGAGGTCCTGCCCGGCGTGGTCGTGAGCACGGTCTACGTGACGTTCTGGATGGCCGCGGGCATGGCGCTGATGGCGGTCTTCGGGCGGCCGCCGCCGTGGGAGTTGCTTCCGATCTTCGCCTTCGTCGCCGCTGCGACGGCGTATTGGGCGTCGATGGGTCGCCTCCTCGGCTTCATGCTCTTTCCAAGAGAGGGCGCCGCCGGCGGAGCATGGTCCTTCCTCCTGTCGCCGGTTTCCGCCGCGGTGGCGGACCTGCCGCTGGCACTCTTCGTCTTCCACTCACCATTGGCGCCGGTCTCGCTGATCCTCCCTCTGGGCGCCTGCCTCGCGTTGACCCTGATCACCGGCGCGACGTTCGACAGGGAACGGCTGATGGAAACCGGGACCAGCCGGGAGCGAGAGAAGCGGCGCTGGACTCCCTGGGTCCAGGCGCGCCGCCATGCCCCTGCTCTCGGCATCGGGGTCCTCCTTGCGATCCTCCCCGCGGTCGCCGGGGCTGCCGCGGCGTCCGCGACGGGTATCCACAGCTGGCCCGCGGCGATTGCCTACGTTCATGGCGGCGTGATGGCGACGCCGGTTGCCGCAGGCCGCCACGCCGGACTCAGTTCCGTGACGGGAACCGGTGTTGCGATCGCAGCGGCCGCGCTGGCCGGCGTGGTCGGCGGATTCGTCCTCGTTGTCCTGATGCTCGGCGTCACCTTCGCCGCCTTCTTCCTGCTCGGCCTTCCCGAGCTCCTTCTACTGCCCATGGCGGCGGGGCTTTGGGGCGTCCAGCTCGGGTTCGGTCCCAGCGCGCCGCTCCAGGACTGGCTGGGAGGCGCCGGCGGGGTCGTGATCCTCACCCTGACCCTGAATACTGCCGCTGGACTGCCTCTCTACTCCGCCCTGGCTTTCGGCGCCGGCTCCCGCCTGGAGCGCCTGCGCGCAGCCTGGAGCGACTACTTCGCCTTGTTCAGAGGCTTCGTCATCCCCACCTGTGCAGCGTTTGGGGTTGTAGTGATCGCTCTCCTCGCGTTTCGAGGATGAACTGGGCCGAGCTCTCACCTCACTTTGATCGAGTCGGCCGTTCACTTCCTCGTTTGAAGTTTCCCGTGACTCGCGACAGCAGTTGCTGGCGCTCGGCGACGTCGGCGTTCGACAGCTT
>JAYUBK010000082.1:0-7323 GCA_043740835.1 Chloroflexota bacterium | reverse complement strand
GGAAGCGCTCCTGGGCCTGGAGCTTGACCGGAAAGCTGATGCGACCCTCGCCGGTGACCACGGGAGCAAGCTGCGATGAGTTGAAGATGATCTCGGTCTCGCGCCTCACGCCGTCCTTGCCCTCGTACCGGAAGCGGAAGCCGTACTCCGTTCGGATTCCCTTCCGCACCGTGCCGAGAGCCTCGCTGCCCTGGTAGCCGCGGACCTCAAAGATGTCCTTGAAGTCGGCGTCGAAAGCGAGGTCCAGCGACAACTCCACCGGATCCTGGTTGCAGTTCTGCAGTCCGACCCGCTCGTGCAGACCGTCCTGAATGAATCGGGTGCGGCGCAGGCTGAGCGTCTGCTTGCCGGTGCTGCCGCCGCCGGCGCGGCTCAGAGTTGGATTGACGAGCTGGAACGTCGCGACGTAGGCGCGGTCGACACTCGAACTGAGGAGGATAGGCTCGGAGCCGTTGAGTCGCAGCTCGAAGCCGGAGAGAAAGCGCGTGTCGAGATGGTAGAGGCCGAGGCCCAGCTCATTACCCAAAGGGATGTCCCCGGCTGCATCAGAGACCGCGAACACGCGGTTCTCCTTGAGAATCACCCTGTCCTCGAGCATCTTTTGCTGATTGTGACGATCTGAAGCTCAGGACCGTCGGCACACCTCCGACGCAGGCTCGCCTCCCGCGGACACGACAATGGAGACGTGCCCCACCCGATCGTCGCCATCGTGGGCCGGCCCAACGTCGGCAAGTCGACTCTCTTCAATCGTCTGATCGGCTGGCGGAAGGCGATCGTCGACCCCATCGCCGGCCTGACCCGCGACCGCCTGTACGGCGTGGCGGAATGGCGCGGCCGCGAGGTCACCGTCGTCGATACCGCCGGTCTCTCGTTGGATGGGGAAGAGGGGACGCAGGCGGCCATCGAGGCGCAGACCCAGGTCGCCATCGAGGAGGCCAACGCGATCATCTTCCTGCTCGACGTCCGTCATGGCCTCACGGCGGTGGACCGCGACATCGCGCAGATGCTGCGCCGCGGGGGGCGGCGCGTTGTCGTGGCGGCCAACAAGGCCGACGTTCCCGGCCAGGACCACTTCCGCGCCGAGATCCTCCAACTCGGCTTCGCCTCCATGGTCCTCATCTCCGCCGAGCACGGGATAGCCGTCGACGACCTCCTCGACAAGGTCTTTGAGCTCCTGCCCGAGGTCGAGGACGAAGTCATCGAGGAGGAGTCGGCCCGGATCGCGATCATGGGACGTCCCAACGTCGGGAAGTCGTCCCTCCTCAACCGGCTGCTGGGCGACGAGCGCGCCGCCGTTGCGGATGCACCGGGCACCACCCGCGACCCCGTCGACACCAGGATGACCTTCGACGGCCTGCCAGTGACGCTCGTCGACACCGCCGGCATCCGCCGCCGCGCCGCCGGTCGCGACCGCCTCGAGCACTTCAGCCTGCTGCGGGGGATCAAGGCCATGGAGCGCTCGGATGCGGTTCTGCTCGTCATGGACGCCGCGACGGGCGTTCTCACCCAGGACCAGCATGTGGCCGGCTACGCCCTCGAGGCCGGCAAGGGCCTGATCCTCGTCATCAACAAGATCGACACCGTCGAGGCGGAACGACGCACGCTGCCGACCTGGAAGAACGAGCTGGCCAATGCCTTCAAGTTCGTGCCCCATGCTCCCATCGTGTTCGTCTCCGCGAAGACCGGCCAGGGCGTGGGCAACCTGCTTCCAAACGCGCTCGAAGTGGTGGGCCAGCGCCGCGTCAGGGTACCGACCAACGAGCTAAACAAGCTGCTTCGGGAGGCGTTCCTCGAGCACCCGCCGCCGAGCTTCAAGGGCAAGCGCCTCCAGCTCAACTTCGCGACCCAGGCCAACACCGATGCTCCGACGATCGTTCTCTTTGTGAACGACGTCAACCTTCTTCATTTCTCCTATCGGCGCTACCTGGAGAACCAACTGCGTGCTCGCTTTGGGTTTCACGGCAACCCGCTGAAGCTTGTCCTCCGCCAGAAGGAGCGCTGATCCCTCGAGAGCGCACGATGCCGGGCGTTTACATTTACATGGAATTGAGCCGACTTCTCGCTCACAATTCCGCTCCATCGTTGTTCCCATGAGCAGTGAAAAAGTCCTCGTCGTCGACGACGAGGAGCACATCGTCGAGTTGGCCCGCCTCTATCTCTCGCGGGAGGGCTACACCGTCGATTCGGAGGGGGACGGAACCAAAGCCCTGGCGCGATTCGCTCAACTGAAGCCCGACCTCGTCGTCCTGGACATCATGTTGCCCGGTACCGACGGCCTCACGATCTGCCGTGAGATCCGCAAGCAGAGCCAGGTGCCGATCATCATGCTGACCGCCCGCGACGAGGTCACCGACAAGGTCGTGGGCCTCGAACTGGGCGCCGACGACTACCTGACCAAGCCCTTCCACCCACAAGAGCTTGTCGCGCGCGCCAAGGCCCTCCTTCGCAGAACCAAGGGCGAGCCGGACCAGGTCGAGATAATCCGGGCCGGAAACCTCGAAGTCGACCTCGGGCGCCACGAGGTACGCCATGGCGGCGGCCGGATCCAGTTCCGCCCGAAGGAGTTCGACCTCCTAGTGCTGATGGCCCGCCATCCCGGCCGCGTGTACCAGCGAACTGAGCTTCTTGACCTGGTCTGGGGATACGACTTCCCCGGCTACACGAGGACTGTCGACGTCCACATCCAGCAGGTCCGCGAGAAGCTCTCGGCTGGAGGGTGCGTCAATCCCAGCATCGAGACCGTCTGGGGGGTGGGCTACCGCCTGGAGGTCAGTTAGTGGACTGTCGCCTGCTGATGATCGGACCGGCTGATTGAGCCTTCGCAACCGGCTCCTGCTGGCCGCCGGGGGCATTGCCCTTCTCTCCCTGCTTTTGAGCGGCGCTCTGTCCTGGATCCTGGTCCGGACACTCGAGTTCGACAACGCCCACGAGTCGCTGGATCGTCTCATCGTCGTCCAACGGCGCAGCGTCGTCCGTGCCGAGTGCTACAACATCCCGACCAACCTCGGCGTCCTCACCTGCACGCCCGCGACGAAGCTGGCAGCACCGGACGTCTTCGTCGAGCGCCTGCGCGCACTGACTCCGACCGACGGGGTTGACCGGCTCCTGCTCGTCGACAGCCGTGGAGTGGTCGCGTACGACAGCCACAGCGGCGATGCCAACGGAAAGACGATCAGGCTGGGAAGCTCACGGAGGGTTGACGGACAGGACGTCCCAGAGGGCGCATTCCAACTCGCAGGCGTCGAATACATCGGGGCATCCGCAACGTTGCTCGGCGAGAGGCGCGATCCTCTCGGCGCTTCGCACATGATCTTCGCCCGATCCTCGGCGGCGATCGAGAAGGAGGCGGCGAACCAATTGCTGCCGAGGCTCTTCCTGGCCGGCTTCGCCGCCCTCCTTCTCGCCCTGATCGTCGCGCTGCTCCTGAGCCGCGCCTTTGCCCAGCCGCTGTCGGAGCTTGCCGCTGCGGCGGAAGACCTCGCCGCTGGCAACTACTCCAGGCGCGTGCGCATCGGTGGGCGCGATGAGATCGGCGTGGTGGGCGTCTCCTTCAACCGTATGGCCGAGGCAGTCGAGAAGGCGCGCGACATCCAGCGCGAGTTCCTCGCCAACGTCTCCCACGAGCTCAAGACCCCGCTGACAAGCCTCATCGGCTTCAGCCAGGCGATCCTCGACGGCAGCCTCGCCACAGCCCGTGAGAAGGAGCGCGCGGCAGAGATCATCAACGAGGAGGCGCAGCGCGTGCTGCGGATGAGCCAGGAGCTCCTCGATCTGGCGCGGGTCGAAGGGGGCCAGGTGGCGATCAACATCATCGAGGTTGATCTCAGAGCGCTTCTCGAGCAGGAGATCGAGGTCATCAGACCCCGGGCCGGCCAGCGGCACCTCGCCCTCGAACTCAAGACGCCGGAACGAATGGCGCCGGTGAGGTCGGACCCCGAACGCCTGCACCAGGTCATTGACAATCTCCTCGACAACGCGGTCAAGTACGCACCCGAGGGCTCCCCGCTGAGTGTCACCGTCGAAAATGGCCTGATGAGCGTGGAGATCACTGTCGAAAACGAGGTGGGGAACCTCCGGCCCGATCCCGACCGCATGTTTGAGAGGTTCTACAGGGCGGACCCCTCGCGGTCGTCCGTCTCTCGCGGCGTCGGTTTGGGCCTCGCCATCTCCAGCCAACTGGCCACTGCCCTCGGCGGGCGGCTGTGGGCGGAGCTTGACGAGAGGCGCCTCAAGATGAGGCTCAATCTGCCCTCTGCCTGAAAGCGTCGGATACGCAGTCGAGGCGTCAGCAGGCGGGCGGGTTTAGAATTGGCCGCCATGGCCGATCTGAACAGCGTGAAACTTTTCCACGGCATGCCGGAAGGCGAGTTAAAGAAGATCGCCAAGCGGATGCAGGAGGTTAATCATTCCGCTGGCTCTGAATTGATCGTGCAGGGCCGAAGCGGTGCCGGGTTCATGATCATCCTGAGTGGCGAGGCGGAGGTCGCAATCCCGGGCGGCAGGCATCGCACCCTCGGACCGGGTGATCACTTCGGCGAAATGGCCCTTTTGGACCACCAGGGCCGCAGTGCGAGCATCACGGCGAAAACGGATCTGAAGCTGCTGGCCGTCCCCGAATGGGAGTTCCGCACGTTCCTGACGGACCATCCCGAGGTCGCGATCCGCATGCTGGAGACGCTCACTCGGCGCCTGCGCGAACTGGAAGCCGCCCAGGCCTGATAACTTCGACCCAGGTCACAATCTGGGCGTCGGACCTGGAACATGGCCGCCTGCCTGCCATCTGCTGCGTCACCGGCCGTCCCGCTACACGCTGGGTGCGCTTCAGCTTCCTGACGGTCCCGACCTGGATGCGGGTGCTGATCGTCCCGGCCCTTCTGTTCCGCGTCTTCCTCGTCTATCGTGTCCTGGCGCGGGTCGCAGGGACCTCTGCCGGTGGGAGCCTGCCCGTCACCCGGGCCTGGTGGATGACGTTCATGACGATTCGGTGGGGGTCCCGTGGGCTCTTCTGGACCGCACTGGCACTGGCGGCCTGGGCCCTCGTCGTCACCAACGGCCCGGCGCCGGAGACTCTCCTCGGTTGGGCCGTCCTGGCCATGTTCGCGTCAGCGCTACTGGGCTGGGTCGCCTGGCCGGCCGTGCGCCCGCGGGCGAGGGTCCGCCGGGTCGGACAGGACTGCTGGGTAGAGCTGAGTGGCGTCCATCCGCGCTTCGCGGAAGCGGTCCGAGAGCGCTACTCGGCGTAGAACCCTTGAGTCCGCCGGGCGTCAGGCCAGGTCGGGCGGGAGTACGAGGCTGACAGGGTTCTCGAGCAAGCGGCGCACCTCGGCCAGGAACTGCGCAGCATTGGCCCCGTACAGCACACGGTGATCGACGGAGATCGTCAACTTCATCGTCTTGCCGGGGATGACGCGTCCCCCTTCCACGACCGGGGTGTCTCGAATCGCGCCGACGGCGACGATCGCCGCCTCCGGTGGGTTGACGACCGCGGCAAATTCGGAGACGCCGAACATCCCGAGGTTGGAGACGCTGAAGGTGCCGCCCTCGAGGTCCTGTGGTGAAGGCTTTCCGGCCCGCGCGCGCTCGATGAGCTGACGTGACTCGATCGAGATCTGCACCAGGTCCTTCTCGTCGACATCCCTCAGAACCGGCACCACCAGGCCCTTCGGCTGTGCGACGGCAAAGCCGATGTTGATTCGCTTTTTGATCTCGATGTGATCCTCGGCCCAGGAGGAGTTGACTTCCGGGTGCTTGCGGATGGCAAGTGCGCAGGCGCGCATCACGAGGTCCGAGATGGTGACCTTCTCGGCGCCTTCGACGGCCTCGCGGATCTGCTTTTGGACTTTTACGGCCTCGTCCATCCGGACTTCGGTCGAGACGTAGAAATGGGGGACTGTGGTCTTTGAGAGGACCATCCTCTTGGCCACGATGCTCTGCATCCGGCTGATCTCTTCGTGCTCCACTTCCGGTCCGGTCCGCGGCCGTTCTGGACGCGGCGCCGACCCGCGCGATGGCGACGACGCTCCCTTTGGCTTCGCGGCGGCGAGGACGTCCTCCTTCACGATCCGGCCGTCGGGTCCGGACCCGGTGAGTGTACGGATGTCGAGACCCATCTCGGCCGCCAGCCGGAGTGCGATGGGGGAGGCTTTGATCCTGTCGCCGCCCGTCTCGTCGCCGCCAGTCTCGGCCGGCCCCGAGGCGCGGGAAGACACCGTCTCCTCAGGTACTGCCGCGGCCTCTTCGGACGCGGCGTTCGCGGCGGGCGAGCCGTGTTTCCCGCCGCTGCCCTCGGCGTCGGTCGTGCCGGCTTCGGAGGAGCCCGCCGCCTTTGGCTTTGCAGGTGCGGGTTCGGCCTTTGGCGCCGGCTTGGACGGTGCCGCGGCCTCGCCTTCCTTCGCTATCTGGGCGATCTGGGCCCCGACCGGAACGGCCTGGCCCGCCTCGACGACGATGTTGAGAGTCCCGTCGGAGTCGGCCTCGAGGTCGAAGGTCGCCTTGTCGGACTCGACCTCGGCAAGCACTTCACCCTTTTTGACGGCATCACCGCTCTTCTTCTTCCAGGTCGCGATGGTGCCCTCTTCCATCGTGTCGGAGAGCTTCGGCATGTTGACTTCGCTCATCAGCGGCTCCCTTGCGCTTGGTTTTGTGGTGGGGCGGACGCCCCTCCGAAATCGCTGGAGCGATTTCTCGCACGCCCGCGCACTCGCGCGGGCGTAGGGGAGCCTCCCCTACGACCCCTTTCATCGCCGGCCGCATACACGCCTGGTTTTGTCGTGGGGCTGACGCCCCTCCGAAATCGCCGGAGCGATTTCTCGCCCCCCCGCGCACTCGCGCGGGGGTAGGGGAGCTCCCCAACGACCCCTTTCATCGCCTGCCCACACGCTTTGTTTTGTGGTGGGGCTGACGCCCCTCCGAAATCGCCGGAGCGATTTCTCGCCCCCCCGCGCACTCGCGCGGGCGTGGGGGAGTCTCCCCTACGACCCCTTTTCATCGCCTGCCCCATGCCCGTCGTCATGCGGTCACTTTCTTTCCGACCATTTCTAGGACTTTGTGGATGATGTCCTCACTGGACGGGATGGACTCCTTTTCAAACTGCTGGTTATAGGGCATCGGGACCTCCTTGCCGCCGATGCGGAGGATCGGCGCGTCGAGGTAGTCGAAGGCTCTCTCCTGGAGCCCGGCCGCCAGCTCGGCTGAGACGCCGTAAGTCGGCCAGCCCTCCTCGACGATCAGACAGCGGTTCGTCTTCTTGATCGATTCGACGAGAGAACGCCAGTCGATGGGGCGAATGGTGCGGAGGTCGATGACCTCCGCGTCGACGTCCTC
>JAYUBK010000081.1:0-2189 GCA_043740835.1 Chloroflexota bacterium | reverse complement strand
AACGCGGTCACGGCCAGCACGACGAGCGCGTGGCGCCAGCCGAGATGAGCCACCAGCCAACCTGCGGCGGGGATATAGATCGGCGAGCTCAGACCCCCGAGAACGGTGAGCAGGGCCATCGCCGAGCCGCGCCGCCGCCGGAACCAGTTGGCGACCACCGTGAAGGTGACCGGGTACAGGGTCAGGGCCATTGCCAGCCCGAGGCCGCCGGACCAGAGGACGTAGAGCTGCCACAGCTCGGTGGCCCCGGACAGGAGGAGAAGCGTGACGGCGCCGAGGATCGAGCCGGCGACCATCAGCCAGCGAGCACCGTGGCGGTCGATCAGTCGGCCGATGGGAAAGGCGAGGAAGCCGGCCAGCACGAGGCCGACGGAGTACGCCCCCGAAATCTGCGCCCGGGACCAGCCCAGCTCGGCGTGGATGGGGACGATCAGCACCCCGAACAGGTACTGCGTGATCCCATATGACACTATCGTCGTGAGGCCGAGGCCGACCACCAGGTACCAGCCGTAAAAGGTCCGCCGTGGCATTGCCCCGGCATCGTAGATGCAGGGGGGTAGATGCAATGAGCCGACGCCGAAAGTTCTGGGGCTGGGGTTACGAGGACGAGGACCTCGGCGCCGATGAACGAAAGGCCCTGGCGGGCGTCCTCGCCGACCGCTTCGGGGTCGATTCGCTGTCCGTCACCGAGCCTCCGACCCTGGCCGAGGTCGAGCTGCGAGATCCCCGGGTGAAGCCTCCATCAAGCCTCGACCACCTCTGCTCCGACTCAAAGGAGGAGCGCGCGTCACACACCTACGGGAAGTCTTTCCGCGATGTTGTCCGCGCCTACCGTCGTGACTTCTCAAATCCGCCCGATGTCGTCGCGACGCCGAACGACGAGGAGGACGTCCGTCGCCTGCTCGACTGGTGTTCCGAAGCCGGGCTGGCGGCAATCCCCTACGGTGGCGGTTCGAGCGTCGTCGGCGGGGTCGAACCGCCGCCTGCCGATGCCTTCCCGGGAGCCGTGACCATCGACCTTCGGAACTTGAACAAGGTCCTCGAGGTCGACAGGGCCTCACGCGCGGCACGCATCCAGGGCGGCGCCCTCGGTCCCGACCTCGAGGCGCAGCTCAAGCCTCACGGCCTCACGCTGCGCCACTTTCCGCAATCGTTCGAGCTCTCCACGCTGGGCGGCTGGATCGCGACTCGCTCTGGAGGTCATTTCGCGACGCTCTATACGCATATCGACGACTTCGTCGAGGCCGTCCGGGTGGTAACGCCGGCCGGGCTCGTCAAGACCCGGCGGCTCCCGGGCTCCGGGGCCGGCCCGCAGCCGGAAAGACTATTTTTGGGCTCTGAGGGCTCGCTCGGCATCATCACCGAGGCGTGGATGCGGCTCCAGGACCGGCCGACTTTCCGCACCAACGTGGCCGCATCCTTCGCGAGCTTCGAGGACGCTGTCGCGGCCTGTCGGGCGGTCTCGCAGTCAGGCCTCCACCCCTCGAACTGTCGCCTGCTCGACCCGTTGGAAGCCCTCTACAGCGGTGCGGGCGACGGCGGCCAGGCGCTTCTCCTGGTCGCTTTCGAGTCGGCCGACCATGAGCTCGACGCCTGGATCGCGCGGGCTGGCGAACTCTGCCGCGACCACGGCGGCGATGTGCCCGACCAGGTCGAAACGCGCGCCGGCGCTGAAGGAGCGCGCGCAGGCTCGGCCGGCGCCTGGCGCGACGCCTTCATCAAGATGCCCTATCGCCGTGACGCCATCGCCGGGATGGGTGTGATCAACGAGACGTTCGAGACGGCCTGCACCTGGGAGGCCTTCCCCCGCTTCCATGCCGCGGTCACGGGGGCGGTTCGCGGCGCCCTCGAGTCGATCGGTGGCGGCAGCGGCTGGGTGTCCGCCCGCTTCACTCACGTGTACCCGGACGGGCCCGCTCCCTATTACTCCGTCATGGCGCCGGGTACGCCGGGCCAGGAGATAGAGCAGTGGCAGGTCATCAAGGAGGCGGCGTCGGCGGCGATCATCCGCGAAGGCGGGACCATCACCCACCACCACGCGGTCGGCCGTGACCACATGCCCTGGTATGAGCAGGAGAAGCCGGCGCTCTTCGACGCCGCCCTTCGCGCCGCCAAGACCGCGCTGGACCCGCGGGGCGTGATGAACCCGGGAGTGATCGTAGGGCTGCGCTAAACGGCACTGGTCGACC
>JAYUBK010000080.1:0-21842 GCA_043740835.1 Chloroflexota bacterium | reverse complement strand
CTACGGAACCCCCCATGGGGTGTGTCGGACTTACGGCGCTAGGCGTGGAAGTGACAACTCAAACGCCCGGGTAACCCGGGCTTTCAGACCGGGCTTTGCAGCGGCATAGGGGAACTGCACGGCCCCCCATGGGGTTTGTCGGACTTACGGCATCGGCGTGGAAGTTACCTTTCAAACGGCCGGGGAACCCGGGCGATGCTGCTTTATCATCCGGTGCATGCGCACAGTTGCTGAAGTTGTCCGTTGGTGGGCCCAGCGTCGTCCGGAGCTGGCCGCCACCTGGTTCGAGGGTCGGACGCGCACCTGGTCGGAGCTCGATGGAACGAGCTCGGCGATCGCGGTCGGTCTGGTTGACAAGCTGGGTGTGAAGCCCGGCGACCACATCTGCATCCTCGACAAGAACACCGACGCTTACATGGAGCTCCTCTTCGCCATCGACAAGGCGGGCGCCATCGCGACACCTGTCAATTGGCGCCTCACCGGGCCCGAGGTGGCCAAGGTGGTCAATGACGCCCAGGCAAAGCTCATCGTCGCCGGCGAGGACTTCCGGAGCCAGGCGGATGCCGCCGGGGTGCGCGTCGTCGGCTTCGAGGAGCTTCCTCGCGGCGGTGCCGGTGACCCCCGCCGCGACGACGAGAACAACATCATGTGGCAGCTCTACACCTCCGGAACCACCGGGCTTCCCAAGGGCGCGATGCTCAACGGCAACAATCTCTTCGGAGGCGTGGCCTCGGTCTTCGGAACCGAGATGCCGGAGCTCCGCGAGGGTGGCCGGGCGCTGGTGGCGATGCCTCTCTACCACATCGGCGGATGCGGTTGGGCGATCGCGGCGATGAACCGTGGGAGCACCGCCGTGATCCTCAGGGAGTTCCTGCCCCAGGTGGTCATCGACGTCTTCGAGAAGGAGAGGGTCGAGACCGCCTTCCTTGTCCCGGCAGCGCTCCTCTTCCTGACCTCGCTTCCTGAATCGCAGGGCCGCGACTATTCGTCGCTGCGCAACATCCTGTACGGAGCGTCTCCGATCTCCCAGGCCGTCCTTCAAAAGTCGATCGACACCTTCAAGTGCCGGTTCACCCAGACCTACGGTCTCACGGAGACGACGGGATCGGTCACATTCCTGAGACATGAGGACCACGTCGGCGAGAAGATGCTCAGCTGCGGCCGGGCCACCTTCGGCGCCGACATGAAGGTCGTCGGGCCGGACGGCAACGAGGTTCCGCGCGGCGAGATCGGAGAGATCGTCTACCGCGGCGTCGGCAACATGCAGGGCTACTGGAATCGCCCCCACGACACCGAGGACGTGATTCGCGACGGCTGGTTCCATACGGGCGACGCCGGCACCATGGACGCCGACGGCTACTTCTACATCAAGGACCGGATCAAAGACATGATCGTTTCCGGGGGCGAAAACATCTATCCAGCCGAGCTGGAGTCCGTCCTTGCGGCGCACCCTGCGATCGCCGACATAGCAGTCATCGGCGTACCCGACGAGAGGTGGGGCGAGACCGTCAAGGCCATGGTCGTTCTAAAGCCGGGCTCGGAACTCACGGCAGAGGAGCTAATCGAGTGGTCGCGGCCGCTGCTCGCCGGCTACAAGCGGCCGCGCTCCGTGGATTTCATATCGGCGATCCCACGCAATCCGAGCGGCAAGGTCCTGAAACGCGAGCTCCGGGAGCCTTACTGGCAGGAATCTGGCCGCCGGGTCAACTGAAGGCATCCTGCTGAATCCACTCTTGGCAACGGTTCGCGTGGCTCGCGCGACATACACTTTCAACCGGGTGGGGCCACTTTGATTTTCGCGCGGTCGCGTCGGTCTCCGGTTCTCCTGGCTGCCAGCGGCCTGTCGGTCGCGGCGATCTTCGGCGTGGCGTCGGTGCTCGCCTTCATGCTGGGCGGCCCGGTTTTCGCGGCCGTGGTCCTTGCCGCGGGCTGCGCAGTCGGTCTTGTCCTCGCGAGCTGGGCCGGCCTCCGCCTGCGAACCTGGCCCGGGTGCCGACTGGGCCTCTTCCGCGACCGGCTTGTTGTGATCGAGGGCAGGGTGGAGCAGCACGCGATCTGGGACCGCGTCGAAACGGCGAGTCTGGTGGTGCCATTCGAGTGGAACGGGCCCAACTGGCCCAAGATCCAGATCTCGGACCAGCTGACCCTGACGCTCCGGCGCGGACGGCCGGTCGTATTTCGGCCCGCCGTGTTCGGCCTCGATCCGGCGGGCTGCCGGGACCTCGTCCTCAGGCTCCGCGACGACCGCGACCTGCGCGCACGGCTTCCGGAGTTCGACTCTGCGCTCGATCTCTCCGAGCGCCCGGTCGTGAGCGGCGAGCTCATCACTCCCCGGCTCTGAATTCCAGACAGGCGGTCGGACTTAACATTCACATCTTGAGCAACTCCCTTCTCACGCTGCGGGGACGGGACTTCCTCTCCGTTTCCGATTTCGACCGCACCGAGCTGCTGGCCGTGCTCGACCTTGCTGGCGAGATGAAGACCGGAGCATTTTCCGAGCGCCCGCTCGCGGGTCGTGAGGTTGCGATCCTGTTCCAGAAGCCGTCAATGCGGACGAGGGTGAGCTTCGAGGTCGGGATCAGCAAGCTCGGCGGGCACTCGGTGACCCTTGGTGAGCAGGACGTCCAGCTGGGGACGCGAGAGACCTTTTCGGACGCCGGCCGCGTGCTCGACCGCTACGTTGACTGCATCATCGCCCGCTTTCGCAGCCACGACGAGCTGACTCAGCTGGCTCAGTGGGCGACGGTTCCGGTCGTCAATGCCCTGACCGATCGCGAGCACCCGTGCCAGGTGCTGGCCGACCTCATGACGATCCGCGAGCACCTGGGCTCGCTCGACAAGCGGGTCGCCTTCGTCGGCGACGGCAACAACATGGTCGTCTCCCTTGCCGGGGCGTCGGCCCGGCTCGGTTTCGAGCTGACCGTCGTCACGCCGCCGGGCTACCGCCCACCGGCCGAGGTGGTCGCGAACGCGCCCGGGGTCGAGGTCACCGGCGACCTCAGCGCTGTCGACGGCGCCGATGTCGTCTACACCGACGTTTGGGCGTCGATGGGTTGGGAGGCCGAGCGCGAGGTGAGACGCCGTGAGTTTGCCGAGTACCAGGTCGACGCCGCGTTGATGGCGCGCTCCCCAAAGGCGCTCTTCATGCATTGCCTGCCCGCCCACCGTGGTGAGGAGGTGACTGACGAGGTCATCGAGAGCGAACGCTCGATCGTCTTTGACCAGGCGGAGAACCGGCTCTGGGCGCAGATGGCGCTGCTGGCGCTGATAGTGGGCTGAAGGAAGGCAGGTGCAGTTTTTCTTCAACCAGCTGATCACGGGGATCATCGACGTGCTCCGAAAGGCGGGGCCACTCGAAATCATCGACATCCTGGTTGTGGCGGTCGTCCTCTACCAGGTCCTGAAGCTGGTCCGAGGGACCCGAGCCGCCGAGCTGCTGGTCGGCCTTGTCCTCCTCGGCGTCCTGGGCGCGGTTGCGACTTCCTTGAACCTTGTGCTCCTGAGCTGGATATTCACCAATGCGGCGCCCTTCATCGCCATCGGCGTGTTCGTTTTGTTCCAGCCCGAACTGCGCAGGGCCCTGGACCAGGTCGGCAGGCTCAGCCATCTGAACCTCCCGATCGCATCCTTTAACCCGCAGCTGTTCAACCGGGGCGTCGGGGAGGCGATTCGGGCGGTCGAGCGCCTCGCCGCCCGCCGGACCGGCGCCCTCATAGCGTTCGAACGCGAGGTCGGCCTCGAGGACTATGCGTCGACCGGAATCCGGGTCAATGGCGAGCTCACCGCCGAGTTCCTGCAGACGATCTTCTTTCCAAACTCGCCCCTGCATGACGGGGCCGTGATCGTTCGAGGCAACGTCATAGTGGCTGCCGGCTGCCTGCTGCCGATGCCCGAGGAGGGCCGGATCCGGGAGCGCTACGGCACCCGCCACCGGGCCGCGCTCGGGCTCTCGATGGTGTCTGACGCGATCATCGTCGTGGTGTCGGAGGAGACCGGCCAGATTTCGGTCGCCGAGGACGGCAAGATCAACCGAGGCCTCGATCCAGAGGCCCTGCGGGCCCGCATGCTCCGAATGACCCCCGTCCCCAAAAAGCCGAAGAACGGCCGATCTCGGATGAAGATCGGGTTCGGAAGCCGGAGCGCCCGGTGAACTGGCTCGCCGCCAACTGGCAGCTGAAGCTGCTGGCGCTGGGACTCAGCGTCGGCATGTTCGCGGCGGTGGCCTTCGCCCAGAACCCGGTCATCAGTCGCTCTTTCAGCACGCAGATCTCCTACGACTACCCTCCGCCCGACGTGATGCTGGTAAATCCGCCGACCCGGGTCACCGTCAACCTCAGCGGTCTGCGCGAGAACGTCGGGGCCGTGACGGCAGCCAGCGTCCTGACCCACGTCGATCTTTCCACCGTGAAACCGGGGAACGCCGTAGTGACAGCGGTCCCGAGGATCCTGACGCCCGGGGTGACGGCGATCGACAAGCAGATCCGGATCAGCCTCACGGTCGACGTGAAGAAAGTCGACCAACCGGTTCCCATCGAGCTTCGCGACTACAAACTCGCACCCGGCTGGGTCGAGACGAGCAAGCCCGTGATCACTCCGGCGGTGGTACGGGTGACTGGCCCTGCTTCCTTCTTCACGAACGACCTCCATGCCTTCGTAAGCCTTGGGGACAGCCCGATCCAGGGAGATAGCACGATTCCGAACCTTGCCATCCAGTTCGCAAGTGCGGGCAAGACGGTGACTTTGCCCAGCACCATTCCGTTCAGCACCGAGGATGCGGCTGTCGCCAGCGGCGAGCTGCACACAAGGAGGCCCAACGTCGTCCGCCAGGTCACGCTCACAGTCGACGTGACCGGTACCCCGGCGCCGGGCTACCGGGTGACGCGGGTCGTCATCGACACCCTCTTCATCACTGTGACCGGGCCCTCGGACGTGCTCGGCGCCCTGGACACGATCGCCATCGGCAAGGTCGACGTGCAGGGGTCGACCTCCGACCGCGTCTTCAGGAACCAGGCGGTGCCGCTCCCCACCGGCGTCTCAATAGTGGCGCCGAGCCCGCACTCGGTCGCCGTGACGGTCGGCATCGACAGGAATCCGGTCATCCAGCCTTCGCCGACGCCCACGATTCCGTAACCACGAACCTGCGGGGCCCGTTCCGCATTCGTCTAACATCGGGAAAAAGGGAGTCCACATGTGCGGGATAATCGGATACCTCGGCAATAAACAGGCGACCCCCATCCTCATGGAGTCACTGAAGCGGCTCGAATACCGCGGTTATGACTCCGCGGGCGTCGCGGTGATGGAGACCGCCCTCCATTCGACCCTCACCAAGAGCGAGCGCAAGGTCGACGACCTCATCGCCAAGCTGCGCGCCGACATGCCGACCGGCACTCTCGGGATCGGCCACACACGCTGGGCCACGCACGGCCGGCCGACGATCGTCAACGCTCACCCGCACTCCGACTGCTACGCCCGGATCATGGTCGTCCACAACGGGATCATCGAGAACTTCGCCGAGCTCAAGGCCGAGCTCGAGGCCAGGGGCCACGAGTTCACCTCGGAGACGGACAGCGAGGTGATTCCGCACCTCATCGAGGACCTCTACCAGGGCGACCTCGTGAGCGCGGTCAGGCAGGCGCTGCTGCGCATCAAGGGCGCATACGCGATGGCGCTCTATTCGCATGACGACCCCGAGCTCCTCATCGGCGCCCGCCTGAACGCGCCGCTCGTCGTCGGTATGGGGGAGGGAGAGTGGTTCATCGCCTCCGACATCACGGCGATCATTCCCTACACCAAGCGCGTGCTCGTCCTCGGCGAGGGCGAAATGGTCGCCATCTCGCCTCTGGGCCCCCAGGTCACCACCCTCGACGGCGTCACCGTTGAACCGAAGATCATCGCCGTCGACTGGGACGTCACTCAGGCGCAGAAGGGCGGATTCGAGCATTTCATGCTTAAAGAGATCCACGAGACACCGGAGGCGGCGGCCAACGTTCTCCGCGGACGCATCGCCGACGACGGAAAGGTCAGCTTCAACGAGTTCGCTGCCACCGAAGAGCAGCTGGGCCGCATCCGCAACGTGAAGCTACTCGGGATGGGCACGTCGCTCCATGCCGCGATGATCGGCGAGTACGTCATCGAGGACTGGGCGGGCATCCCCGCCAAGGCCGAGGACGCCTCCGAGTTCCGCTACCGGCGGCCGATGGTCGCTGAGGACACGCTCGCCGTCATCGTCACCCAGTCGGGCGAGACCGCCGACACGATCATGGGCATGCGCCAGGCTCTCGAGAGGGGGGCGCTTACGGTCGCGATTACGAACGTGGTCGGCAGCACCGCCGCGCGCGACGCCAATGGCGTCATCTACCTGCAGGCCGGCCCGGAGATCGGCGTCGCTTCCACGAAGACGTTCGTGAGCCATGTGATCAGCCATTACCTTCTCGCCATTCGCCTTGCCGCCGCCCGCGGCAAGCTGTCGCCGGAGCGGCTCGAGGACCTGGTCCACAGTCTGCGCGGCGTGTCCGACGGGGTGCGCCAGGTGCTCGCGATGTCGGACCGGATCGGGGAGTTGGCGATGAAGTACTCGGTCTACAAGAACTTCATGTTCACAGGCCGGGGGATCAATTACCCGATCGCGCTCGAAGGCGCGCTGAAGCTCAAGGAGATCAGCTACCTCCACGCGGAGGGCACGTCGGGAGGCGAGCTCAAGCACGGAGCCATCGCGCTGCTGGACCCGAACTTCCCGGTCGTGGCCATCTGCACGGCGTCGCCGACGCGGGAGAAGATGGTCAGCAACGTCCACGAGATGATCGCCCGTGACGCACCCGTGCTCGCCATCGTCAGCGAAGGCGATCACTCGCTTGATGGGACGGCCACCGATGTCCTGGTGATGCCGGCGGCCGATGAGGCCGCGACTGCCCTGCTGACGACGGTAGCGCTTCAGATCTTCGCCTATTACGTGGCTGTCGCCCTCGGCACCGAGGTCGACCAGCCCCGGAACCTTGCCAAGAGTGTGACGGTCGAGTAATTAGTCGCATGGGGGGCAGGCCCCCCCTACGGAACCCCCCCGACGACGGCGCAGTGCTGAGTCTTGGTTTCGTTGGTACAACTCAAACGCCAAGGGAACCTTGGCTTTCGGCGGGGCTGGTCGCGTGGGGGGCGGGCTCCCTCCTTACGGCTGCCTCCCCGAGAAGTCGGATGGGGGGCGGCGGGGGGCGGGGGGCTGCAGGCCCCCTTTGACAAGATCACGCGAGTTTTCCCGATGGTCGTGCGGCAAGAATTGGCCGACCCTCGCGGAGACTCGATTTGTTTGTGGTGGGGCTGAAGCCCCTCCGAAATCGCGGTCCTCGCGATTTCTCGCCCCGCCGGCGCACTCGCGCCGGTGAAGGGGGCCTCCCCCCCCACCCCCCGGGCCTGCAATTGCCGAGCGCACTGCTGGGGCGTGCGGCGGGGGCCGGGGGGCTGCAGGCCTCCTTTGACAAGATCAAGCGAGTTTTCCCGATGGTCGGGCGGCAAGGCAAATTGGGGCGACCCTCGCGGAGACTCGCTTTGTTTTGTGGTGGGGCTGAAGCCCCTCCGAAATCGCGGTCCTCGCGATTTTTCGCCCCGCCGGCGCACTCGCGCCGGTGAAGGGGGCCTCCCCCTTCCACCCCCCGGGCGTGCTATGGCCGAGCGCACTGCCGGGGCGTGCGGCGGGGGCCGGGGGGCTGCAGGCCCCCTTGGACAAGATCAAGCGAGTTTTCCCGATGGTCGGGCGGCACGAATTGGCCGACCCTCCGAAATCGCAGTCCTCGCGATTTCTCGCCCCGCCGGCGCACTCGCGCCGGTGTAGGCCAAGGGCCCCTAGAAGGGATACCCGCGCAGACCCAGGACGCCCTTACCGGCGGACATCTCCCCGGCGAGGTTCTGGCCGTGAGAGACGACCAGGAGGTTGTAGGAGAGGGCGAGCGGGTATTCGCCCATGCCGATCAGGCCGAGGTCCACCGGCCTGTCCAGGTCGGCCTCGGCGAGCGCCGAGATCCACTCCTCGGTAGAGGCGAAGACCCGTTTTGCGTACTCGCGGGCGGTGGGAAGATCCACGCGCAAAGAGCGAGCCCAGGCGTCGTGGTCGCTGGACCAGGTCCCGGTGATCGCCGGCAGGGGTGAGCTGACGCCGGTCTCCGTCGTGTCCATCAACGGCACATGATCGCGGAGGATCCGGTTCACGAAGAAATCCTCGATGCTCACCGCGTGCGCGAAGTTGGCGGCCGGCGAGAACGCGCGACCGCCGGGCTCGCGATGAGCGTCGGCCTCCGAAAGGTCGCCGAAGATCGCCAGCAGGTTCCCATGGGCGGCCACGGTCTGCGCCCTGAGCAACCCGATTGCGTTCATCCCCCCTCTTCGAGCCGCTGCTGCAGGCGGGACACCAACTCGGTGATGGGCACCCGCTCCTGCTCCATGGAGTCTCGCTCGCGGATGGTGACCGCACGGTCATTGATGGTGTCGAAATCGACCGTGATGCAGAAGGGTGTCCCGATCTCGTCCTGGCGCCGGTAGCGGCGGCCGATGTTGCCCCCGGTCTGGTCGTACTCGGCGCGGAAGCGCTGCCGCACTGCGGTAAGCACCTCGCGAGCGGGCCCGATCAACTCTTCTTTCTTTGAAAGCGGCATCACCGCGACCTGGACCGGTGCGATGTTGGGATGGAAGCGCAGGACGACACGTGTCTCGCCCTTGACCTCCTCCTCGTCGTAGGCGTCGAGCATGCACGTGATGAGGATGCGGTCGACGCCGACAGCCGGCTCGATGACCCAGGGCAGATAGCGCTCGTTGGTCTCCGGATCCAGGTAGCTCAAGTCCTCGCCGGAGCGCTCCTGGTGGACGCGGAGGTCGAAGTCCGTGCGGTCGGCGACGCCCTCCAGCTCCCCCCAACCGAAGGGAAACAGATACTCGATGTCGGTCGTCTGCTTCGAGTAGTGGGAGAGGCTCTCCTTCGGGTGGTCGTGAAAGCGCAGGTTCTCGGCCTTGACCCCCAACTGCTCCACGTACCAGCGCATCCGCTCCTGGCGCCAGTACTCGAACCACCGGTCATCGGTATCGGGCTTGACGAAGTACTCGATCTCCATCAGCTCGAACTCGCGGAGGCGGAAGACGAAGTTGCCAGGCGTGATCTCGTTGCGGAAGGCGCGGCCGATCTGTGCGATGCCGAACGGGACGCGGACTCGCGTTGAGTTGATGACGTTCTTGAAGTCGACGAACATCCCCTGGGCTGTCTCTGGTCGCAGGTAGGCCTCCGAGCCGGTCTCGGCGACGGGTCCGAGGTGCGTTGCGAACATCAAGTTGAACATCCGCGGCTCGCTCAGCGTACCGCCGCAGTTCGGACACCGGTCGCCCTCGATCTGATCGGCGCGGTAGCGCTTCTTGCACTCGCCGAGGCACTGGACGAGAGGGTCGACGAAGTTGTCGACGTGGCCGGAGGCCTTCCAGACCTCGGGGTGCATGAGAATCGAGGCTTCGAGGCCGACGACGTCATCCCGGAGGTCGACATTGGTGCGCCACCAGCTCTCGCGGATGGCCCGCTTCAGCGCGACGCCGTACGGTCCGTAGTCGTAGAGGCCGCTCACACCCCCGTAGATCTCGCTTGACGGAAAGATAAAGCCGCGCCGCTTGCAGAGTGCGACGACTTTCTCCATCAGCTGCTCGCGGGCTGCGGTCATCAACGGCCTCGCATCCGGCGCAGGAAGCCCAGTGACTTCAAGCGCCGGTCCAGGTGATATTCAAGCTGATCGAAGAGGACGTCTTCCACGGCATCCATGATCGCCGGACTGAGAACCAGGCGCCGGTGGAGGGGCGCGTCGCCCGCAAAAAGCACGCGCAGGACCTTGATCGCGGCGACGTCGACGGCTGCCTCGGCGGGGTCGGCACAGCGCTGGCAGAGGAAGCCGCCGGCGCCGGGGGAGAAGGGTGCCGCGACCGGCTCCAGGTGTCCGTCGCAGCGAGCGCAGACTCCCAGCTGCGGCGCGTACCCCATGAGGTCAAGGGCCGCAGCCAGATACAGGTGCGCGGCACGTCTGGGCTCTGACTCGACCGCCAGCTCGTCGAGGGCTCGGCAGGTGAGCTCGAAAAGCCGCTCGATGGGATTTCTGTCCTCGGACATCCGCTCGGCGAGCTCCGCCACGACGCCGGCATATGAGGTTCGCGCGATGTCGGCTGCCATGCGCGGGGTGTCGAGGCGCTGGACCTGGGTGATGACGTCAAGATTGCGGCCGTGGGCCAGGAGTACCTCCACCTGGTTGAAGAGTTCGAGCGAACTGGCCAGTTTGCTGGAGGTCTTGCGGACCCCCTTGCCGATGGCCCCGACCTTGCCGTGCTGGCGGGTCAGAAGCGTGTAGATCCGGTCGGCCTCACCGTAATCGAGCTTGCGGAGGACGACGGCCGTGTCGGCGTAGGTGCTCAGTTGAAGGCGTCCTCAGCCCGCGTCAAGTCTTCCTCGGTGGCCAGGCCGGCGCTGATGAGAGCCTCCAGCGGCCAGCGCTCGTCACTTTTGAGGCGGACCCGAACCACCCGGTGGCCGAGGACCGACTCAACCAGCCAGTGCTTGCCGCCGGTGTCGAAGGTCGCGCCGGCATCGGGGATCGCGCCGAGGGCGAAGTTCACGTAGCCACCGACGGAGTCGTACTCCTCGCTCTCCGTGACGCCAAGGTCGAGGAGGTCGTTGAGCTCGTCCATCGGAAAGCGGGCGACCACGAGAACCTCGCGGTCGGAGACGAACATGATCGGCTCCTCCTCGACGATGTCGTACTCGTCGTGGATCTCACCGACGATCTCCTCGAGGACGTCCTCGAGGGTCACGATGCCGGCCGTGCCGCCGTACTCGTCGACGACGAGCATCATGTGCGCCTTCTTCTGCCGCATGTGGTGCAGCAGCTCATCGACCTTCTTCTGCTCCGGAGTGGTGAGGATCGGCCGCAGGATGGCGGTCACGCTGAAGTCCCTGGTACCCCGCGCGTAGTGCCGGAGCACGTCCTTCGCGTGAACGATGCCGATGACGTGGTCGATGCTGTTCTCGTAGACCGGCAGTCGGGTATGACCCTGCGACTGGATCTTCTCGGCGATCTCGTTGAGAGAGGCGTCGACGGAGACCGCGACGACGTCGGTGCGCGGCACCATCACCTCGCGTACCAGCTTGTCGCCGATCTCGATGATCCCGTGGATCATCTCGCGTTCCTCCTCCTCGATGACGCCCTGCTCCTCCGACACATTGAGGAGAGTCATCAGCTCGGACTCGGTGACGTAGGGACCGTTCCGGGTGCGGCCGGGGACGAGAGCGCGGCTGACGATGGTGGTGAACCACAGGACCGGCTTCAGGATCGTGGCAAGGCGGTCGACGAGGCCGGCGACCTGGAGCGCCACCCGGTCGGCATTGCGGACGGCAAGTGTTTTGGGAGTGATCTCGGCAAAGATGAGCAGGAAGATCGCGAGCAGGAACGACACTGCGGCGTTGCCGGCGAGGCCCCACCGTTGAGGGAGAAGCTCGGTCCCCAACAGCGTCGCGGAGGTGGAGGCGACGATGAGGGCGAAGGTGTTGGTCACCAGCACCGTGCCGAGAAACCGGTTCGGATCCCGGCTCAGGCGCTGCAGGATGACCGCCTTCGGGCTCCCGTCCTCGGCAAGATGCCGCACTCGCAGGCGGTTGACCGATGTGAGGGCCGTCTCGGTCCCCGACGCCATGGCGGCGAGGAAGACGCAGATGACAAGGACGACGAGCTCGCCCCAAGCCGCGGCAGACACTCAGTAGATCCCTATCTGAAGAGTTCCGAAACGCTCCGGTTCTCGTGAACCCGGATGATCGCCTCAGCCAGGAGGGGTGCCACCGAGAGCACCGTCAGGGACGGGAAGAGCTTCTCGGGGGGGATCGGGATCGAGTTCGTGACGATGACGCCGTCGATGGGCGCAGTGGTCAAGTTCTCCCTTGCGTTGCTTGTCAGGACCGCGTGTGTTGCGACGATGTGGATGGAGCGGGCGCCCGCTGCCCTGAGCATCTGGGTGAGACCGACGGCGGTGCCCCCGGTCGAGATCATGTCCTCTACGACGACGCAGTCGCGGCCGTTCACATCACCGGCGACCGCCAGTGCCTCCGAGTGGTCGCCGGTCTCCCGCCTCTTGTAACCGAAGACGATCGGCGCGTCGAGGAGGTTCGCGAGCGACTCGGCCCGCTTGGCGCCCCCTGCGTCCGGTGCGACGACCGTGATGTCGTGAAGCCCGCGCGAGCGGATGTGTTCGGCCAGGATTCTTTTTGCGGTGAGATGGTCGGTGGGGACGTCAAAGAAGCCCTCGATGGCGTCTGCATGGAGATCGAGGAGCAGCAGCCGGTCGGCCCCCGCGAGAGTGATGAAGTTGGCGATGAGCTTGGCGGTGATGGGCTCCCGGGGCTGGGTCTTGCGTTCCATCCGCGCGTAGCCGAAGTAGGGGATGACCGCGGTCACGCGACCAGCCGAAGCCCGTCGGAGGGCGTCCAGGATGATGAAAAGCTCGATCAGGTTCTCCGACGCGGGGTGGCAGGTGGGCTGGATCACGAAGACGTCGTGACCCCGCATCGACTCCTGGATCTTCACGTTGATCTCGCCGTCGGGGAAGCGCCGGACCTTGGGGTCCGTCAGCGGAACGCCCAACTCCTCCGAGATCAGCCTGGCCAGCTCCGGGTTGGCGTCGCCGGAGATCAGTTTGAGTGCGCCCCAGGGCGAAGTTTCCTCACTCGAGTATTCGACGGCGCTGGTCATCCTGCCGATCACTTCCTTCAGGTCCTCTTTCGTATGGCCCGCGCGGGGACCCCGACCGCCGTCATCCCTGGGGGCACGTCCCTGGTCACCACGGAGCCGGCGCCGGTCCTGCTCCCAGCGCCAAGTTTGACGGGCGCTCGGAGCATCGTGCCCACCCCGACGAAAACGTCGTCTTCGATGACCGTCGCGTTCTTGTTCTCGCCGTCGAAGTTGGCGGTGATGGTACCTGCCCCGACGTTCACCCTGCGGCCGACGGTGGTATCGCCCAGGTAGGACATGTGGGGCACCTTGCTGCCCTCGCCGATCTTTGAGCGGACGATCTCGGCAAAGCTGCCGACATGGACGTTGGTTGAAATCTCGGTGCCCGCGCGCAGCTTCGCGAACGGTCCGCAGTCGCTGCCGGCGCCCATCGTGACCCTGTCAAGCCAGGAGTTCTCGACCCTGCAACCGTCGCCGATCGTCGATGACCGGACCTGGGCATAGGGTCCGATCCTGCAGTCGGCACCGATCGCCGTCGCGCCGCTGAGGATCGTGAACGGTTCGATGAGCGTGTCCTGGCCAATGCTGACGCCGGCCTCCACGAACGTGCTGGCCGGATCGATGAAGGTGACTCCATTGAGCTGGTGGACGCGGATGATGCGCTGCCGGAGCGCGGCCTCGGCCTCGGCCAGCTGGACGCGATCGTTGACTCCCATGGCCTCCGCCGGGTCCGCAAGCTGGACGACCTCGACAGGGCGGAGGGACTCGATGACGTCGGTCAGGTAGTACTCGCCGGCCTGGTTGTCAGGCTTCAGAGCCGCAAGGGCGGGGACCAGGTCCTCGGCCCGGAAGCAGTAGATCCCGACGTTGATCTCGGTGATCTGGCGCTCCGCCGCAGTGGCGTCCTTCTCCTCGACGATCCTTTCGAGGCGCCCCGTGGAGTCGCGGACGATGCGTCCATCGCGCCGATCCCGAACGTTTATCGAAGCGATCGTCGCGGCGGCGCCCAGCTCGCGGTGGGCGGCGACGAGATGGGTGATCGTCTGCGCCGTTATAAGTGGCGAGTCCGCATTGAGGACGAGCACATCGCCCTGAAGACGCTCGCGCGGGACCATAGATACGGCATGCCCAGTGCCCAGCTGTTGAGCCTGGAGCACCACCTCGGCCCGATCGCCGACGTGGTCCGCGACGGCGGGCTGGGCGGGGCTGAGAACGGCAATCGGCCGCTCGATCCCGGCCTCTCGGCAGGCATCGAGCAGGAGGTCGATCATTGGCTTACCAGCCAGCCTGTGGAGGACCTTCGGCGTTTTCGATCGAAGTCGGGTGCCGAGGCCGGCGGCTAGGATGACAGCCGTAAGTGGTCGCTGGCCCAAAGGGTGTCCCGATTATAGGGGCGCTGGCTCTCCTTGTTCTCGTCGCCGGGTGCGGACTCGGCGACTCGACGCCGGCCCCGACACCCAGCGTCCAGTCATCACCTCATATTGCCGTCACCCCCAGCCCATCGCCGGTGGGCTCGACGGCGGTCTACAGCCTGCCCACCCAGGGGCTCAACCTGCACACGGCGCCCGGCCGCGACGCGCCGACGGTGACGACGGTCCGCCAGGGTGTGCAGCTCGATGTCCTCGCCAGCCAGGTGGTGGGGATCGAGACCTGGATCCACGTCCGTGCTCATGACAAGCCAGACGTCGATGGTTGGGCGCTGAAGGACCCGGCCCTCGAGACGGACACGCCAGTGGACCTTCACACCGACGCCACGTTCGCCTATTCGATCCTTTTTCCCCGGGGCTGGACGTTCAAGGAGGACAGCCCCAATCAGCAATCCTTCGCGTCGCCGAGCGCGGACGGGCGGCTGATCATCCAGGTCGCAACCGACATCGACAAGCTGCCGCCGGTCCCGTCGACGCCCGGACAGTCAGAACGCCAGGAGGGGCCGGTCGAGGTCTATGGCAAGAGCCCGGTCATAACCTTTTATAAACTCACCGCGGGCGGCTACGAGCTGGCCGTGCACTTCCTTCTCGCGCCCGGCCGCGCCTTCCAGCTGATCTTCCGCACGCCGACCTCGGACTCGACGCTGTTCAAGCAGCTGCTGGCCAGCGCCGTCATTCAATGACCGGCCGGGACCGGACAAGGTGCAGTCGGCGTTCCGGCCGGGGCCATAATCCAAGGCAATCCAAGTGCCCAAAAATTTGTCCAAGGAGTTGTCCAGAAAGGGTCCCAAGGCTGAGCCCAAGGCTGAGCCCAGGACGGGCGCAACGGCCCTTCCTCTCCTGCCGCTGAAGAACGCGGTCGTGTTTCCACGCATGCTCATCCCCCTGGCGGTCGGGCGTCCTCGTTCGCTGCGCCTCCTCGAGGACCTGCCCGCAGGCGAGCGCCTCCTCCTGATGGCGGCGCAACTCGACGAGGATGTCGAGGAAGCAGGCTGGAAGGACATTCACAAAGTGGGCACCCTGGTCCGGATCCAGCACCTCCTGAAGCTGCCCGATGGTACATACCAGCTTGCCGTGCAGGGCATCAGCCGGGTGCGCCTGCGTAAGGCCGCCAGTCGCGCGCCCTACCTCGTCGCGACCTACGACCAGGAGGTCGAGGAGCCAGCCCCGGCAAGAATCGAGCTGGAGGCGCTCGTGCGAAGCGCGAGCTCGCGCTTCCAGCAACTGGTCACGATTGCGCCCTATCTCCCGGGCGAGCTGATGGCGAGCTCCGCGACCATCGATGAGCCACTCCATCTCGCCTACTTCATCGCCAACCATCTGAAGCTCTCGACGGCCGAACGCCAGCAGATCCTCGAAATGGACACTGCCGAAGCCAAGCTCGAGCGCCTTGTCTCCCAAATGGGCCACGAGCTGGAAGTGCTGGAGCTGGGACGCCGCATTCAGACCAAGGCCGAGGAGCAGATTGGTAAGGCCCAGCGCGAGTACCTGCTGCGCGAGCAACTGAAGGCCATCCAGCGCGAGCTTGGCGACCTTGGCGAGGACGCCGGCGAGACGGCCGAACTCCGGGATCGGATCGAGAAGGCCGGCCTCCCCACGGAGGCTCGGAAGGAGGCTGACCGCGAGCTGTCGCGCCTCGAGCGAATCCCCTCGGCGTCTCCGGAGTCGTCAGTGATCCGGACCTACCTCGAGTTGTTGGTGTCGCTGCCCTGGAACGTCTCGACCGGCTCCGAGGTCGACGTCGCCGCAGCACGCGGCATCCTCGACGCCGACCACTACGACCTCGACAAGGTCAAGCAACGGATCGTCGAGCATCTCGCGGTTCGGCGCCTCAAGCAACAACGTGGTTCGCTCGATCACGGCCGGGAGCCGATCCTCTGCTTTGTAGGCCCGCCGGGCGTCGGCAAGACGTCGCTGGGGCACTCGATCGCCCGTGCGATGGGGCGCAATTTCGCCCGCGCCTCGCTGGGAGGCGTCCACGACGAGGCGGAGATCCGTGGCCACCGCCGGACGTATATCGGCGCCATGCCGGGCAGGATCATCCAGGCGATCCGCCGTGCCGAGTCAAATGACCCGGTCTTTATGCTCGACGAGGTCGACAAGCTGAGCTCGGACTGGCGCGGCGACCCCTCGTCCGCGCTCCTCGAGGTCCTTGATCCGGAGCAGAACCGCGACTTCAGGGACAACTACCTGGACGTGCCCTTCGACCTCTCCCGGGTCCTCTTCATCACCACCGCCAACACCCTCGACTCGGTCCCTCCCGCGCTCCGCGACCGGCTCGAGGTCCTCCAGCTGTCGGGCTACACCGAGGACGAGAAGATCCACATCGCCGAACGCTTCCTGATTCCCAAGCAGCTGACGGCGCATGGGCTGCTCAAAGAGGAGGTCGACTTCACTCGCCCGGCCCTCAAGGCCGTGATCCACGAGCACACCCGCGAGGCCGGGGTCAGGAACCTGGAACGGGAGATCGCCGGGGTCCTCCGCCGCGTCGCCGCGACCGTTGCGGAGGGAAAGCCTGAGAAAGCGATCGTCGTCGACCCCCAACGGGTTCGCGACACCCTGGGCAAGCGGCGGTTCTACGACCTGTCGGCCGAAAGCATCGACCGCCCGGGGGTCGCGACGGGACTCGTCTGGACTCCGGTAGGCGGGGAGATCCTGTTCATCGAAGCGACCCTCACGCCGGGCAAGGGGGAGCTCAGGCTGACCGGGCAGCTCGGCGAGGTGATGAAGGAGTCGGCGATGGCCGCGCTCAGCTATCTGAAGACGCACGCGGAGGTGCTGAAGATCGACCCCGAGCTGTTCGAGAAGCGCGACCTCCACGTCCACGTGCCGGCCGGCGCCCAACCAAAAGAGGGGCCCTCGGCCGGCGTGACAGTGCTGACGGCGATCACCTCGATCCTCACCGGCCAGAAGGTCCGCGACGACCTCGCGATGACGGGCGAGATAACCCTCCGCGGTAAGGTCCTGCCGATCGGTGGGCTCAAGGAGAAGGTGCTCGCCGCTCATCGGGCGGGCATCAGGCGAGTCCTGCTTCCGGCGCGCAACGAAGCCGACCTCGACGACATCCCGCTTGACCTTCGCAACGAGATGGAGCTGATCCTCGTCGAGTCAATGGACGAAGTGCTTCAGCACGCTCTCCCGAAGCCTGCCGTCCTGCCGGGCTAGCCGAAGGCCGGTACGGCGGACGCGACGGCGGTCCAGCAGCCCAAGCCATCGATCGCAGCCTCGGCTTCTTCGCGGCTCAGGCATTCGCAAAAGAATGCGGACCCGCTCCCCGTCATCCGCCAGGCATCGCCGAGGCTGTGCGCGAATTCCGCCAAACGGGGCTCCACCGCGAAGGCCGCCCGAGTCAGGTGATTAAGACCATCGCCCCCGACCGCATCCCAGGCCACATAGACCGCGGCTGTTGAGACCCCATAGCCGGGCCACGCGATGGCGAACCAGCCGTCGAGGTCGGGGAGCGGGAGGAGCGTTTCACCAGCGCCGCTGGCAAGTGCCGAGCCGCCTCGGAGCAGGAATGGGACGTCGGCGCCGAGCGTGGGAGCGGCTGCGGCAGCCTCGGCCTGCGTGCCCAGGAGCCGGAGGACCGCCGCCGCGTCGGCGCTGCCGCCGCCGAGACCCGCTCCGGATGGAACCCGCTTCCAGAGTCTCATTCGGGCGGGCCTGCCGAGCGTCTCCGCAGCCCGCACCGCGAGGTTTTCGGAGCCGGCCGGGGCGGGCAGGCCGAACACCTCGATCGACGATTCCGGTGCAGGCTCGACCTCGACAAGGTCACCGAGGCTGATGGCCTGCAGGACAGTTTCGACCTGGTGGCGGCCGTCAGGAAGGAGGCCGAGGACGCGCAGCTCCAGGTTCAGCTTCGCCCGAGCTGTCATGGCCCGGCTCACTCCGGCGGGCCAAGGCTCGTCCGGTAGAATCGGCCGCGTACCTGGTAGTGCTCGGCCGGGCGCACGATCCAGTCCGCCGACGAGCCCGAGAGAGGTTTTTTCACCACGGCGGGCACGCCGGCCGCGAGGTGGCCGGCCGGGATCTCGACGCCTTCAGCGAGTACCGAACCGGCCGCCAGCAGGGAGCCTGCACCGAGGCGGCTGCGCTGCAGCATGATCGACCCGGTCCCCACAAGCGCGCCGTCCTCGACGACGCAGCCCTCGAGGCAGGCTAGGTGCCCGACGCTGACCTGGCTGCCAAGGATTGTCGGCAGGTCCCGCGAGCAGTGGATGACTACCCCGTCCTGGATGTTGCTGCCCTCCCCCACCTCGATGTGGGAGTCGTCCCCACGGAGGACGGCGCCGAACCAGATACTGGCGTTGGCACCCACCCGGACGTCCCCGATAAGGACGGCGGTTGGGGCTATGTAGGCGTCCGGATGTACCTCGGGTCGCTTGCCGTCAAGGTCGTAAAGAGGCATCAGACGCTTACTCCGTATAATCCTAGGCCGTGCTCGATTCCCTCCGATCGGTGACCCATGGCTAAGCGAACGGCATCCGCGAAGAAGCAGGCGCGCGCCTCCGTCGGCCGCACCCTGCGCAACCGTTCCGCCAAGTCCGAGGTCAAGACCCGCGTAACCCACGTTAGGAAGGCGCTCGGCGAGCACGACCTTGCCGCAGCATCTGAAATGGCAGCGGTCGCCATCTCGATTCTCGATCGCGTCGGCGCCAAGGGCATCCTCCACGCCAACAACGCGTCTCGCCGCAAGTCGCGGCTCATGAAGGCCCTCAACGCCGCCGGCGTCGCCGGCGTGCCCGATCCCGACGCCAAGGTCGCCAAGAAGCCCACCGCCAAGCCGAAAACGGCGGCGGCCAAGAAGGCGATCGTCAAGAAGGCCGTCGCCGCCAAGAAGGCGCCGGCCAAGGCTGCCTCCGCCGCGCCCGCCAAAAAAGCCCCGGCCAAAAAAGCCCCGGCCAAAAAGGCTTCGTCCAAGAAGTAGTCGGCAAGAAGTAGTCGGCAAGAAGTAGTCGCCGGTCTCCCCAGGCAGGGACGCCTGCCTAAAGGCGTGCCAGCACTCCCTGGAGACCAAGTTCGGCGTCAACCTGGCCCGACTTGACCTCCCACTCGTAGTCGAGAAGCACCTTTAGACCGGCCTCAAGCCGATCGGAATCCATCCCCGCAGCCGCTTCGTATGCCTTTTGGACCACGAAGGGATGCTCTCCGAGCGCGCCCTGGGCTTCGGCGAGGGACTCGCCACGGTCTCGCCTTGCCTTCAGGGAGAGGACGAGCGCGAGGTGTCGAGCGAGGCGGTAGGCGAGGCCGGTCGGGCTCTGGCCGGCCTCCGTCAGGGCACGAGTGATGCGCCAGGCTTCGGCATCGGGCCTCGGGAGCAGGTGGTCGGTAAGCCGGAAGACGTCCTCCTCCCGACCGCCGACAAGAAGAGCCGAGAGCGCCTGGAGGTCAAGTGGGTTTCCCGCGTCGCGGTATGCCGCCAGCTTCCTGAGCTCGGAGTCGATGACGCCGAGGTCGGCCGGGGCGCTCCGGATCACGGCCGCGACGACCTGGCCGCCGAGCCCGTAGTCGCGGGCCCTCTGTCCTGTCCAGTCGGCGATTCCGCGCGGCTTGAGACGCGGAAACTCGCGCACCAGGGGCTCGGGGGTGGCGTTGAACGCCTTCACCAGGGCATTGCCCGCGCCCAACCTGCCGTTTACCGCCAGCAGCAGCCGTGTCGTCTCGGGAACCTCCTTCAGCGCCGAGGCCAGGCCCTCCGCGCGCCGGCCCTGGATGCCACGCACCACGACGACGCGGTGGGGGTCGAGGAACGGCGCCTGAAGGATCGCGTCGCGCAGCTTCGCCGCCGTCAGGCCAGAAGGGTCCAGCGGCTGGAAGCCGAATTCTGAGATGAGTGGCTCCTTCCAACGTCGGAGGATCTTCAGGGCCTCCTCGTCGGCGAGGAACGACTCCTCCCCATGAAGGAGGACGGCTCGGGGGTCCGCTGAGATTCGAGGTGCCATCTGGACGCTCCATTGTGCCGGTCAGAGGCGAAAGCTGATGGGACCTTCCTGGTCGGTCCGGCGAAGCCGCCCCTGCGGCAGCCCGCGAGCCGGACGGCCCGCAGCGGCGGAGAGGACGAATTCAGCCCTTCCCGCGCGCTGCAGTAGCTCCGGCGCCGGCAGCGAGCGTCCGAAGCCGGGTAGAAGGACGGCGTCGCAAGGGCCCTGGAGCCGGGCCGCCGCCTGCACCTGGGCGTCGGGATCAAGGTCGCTGAAGGCGCAGAACGAGCCTCCTCCGCGTCCGCTGATGCGGATCGCGACATAGCCGGTGCCTGCCTGGTCGGAAGGGTCGGTGGCTTCCGGCGCAAGAACGTCGATACGGAGACCCGCGATGTCCAGCCGGTCGCCCGCGCCCACCGAGCTCACCCTGGCGCCGCGCGCGGAGAGGGCGAGCACCGCGTCCCGCGCCGCGTCACCACCGGGCCCGGTCCGCGGAAGAAAGACTCGGTCGACAGCGAATGGGAAGGCGGCGAGACCACCCACGTGGGCCGCGCCGGGCGCGGTTACAAGAAGGGCGTCGATACGCCGCGTCCACGGCGGGAGCCGCCGTCCCATCTCGTCCGCCAGGCGGGACGGGCTCGGGCCGCCGTCGATCAGGACCCAGCCGTCGGCGCCCCCGGCGAGGACGGCCTGGCCGTCACCGACGTCCAGGACGGTCACCGTCGCGCCGGCGTGGCTCCAGGCCACCAACTCGCCGCTCGCGAGGGTCAGTGGCAGAACTGCTGCGAGGGCGATGGCGAGCAGTCGCGTGCCACCGGTCGAGCGCGCCGCGCCATAGGCGCCACCAGCGACGGCGTAGTAGGCGACGCCCAGCCAGGATGGCGGGTCGGGCACCGCCACGGCGGCCCCGGGCAGCCTCGCCAGAAGGGCAGCCACCTGCTCCAGGTATGCCAGGAGGCCGTCCAGCGGAAGGGCGGCAAGGCGCGCGATCGCGGGTAGCAGGGTGAGGGGCCCAATGAGAAGGCCGCCGGCGATCAGCGCCGGCAGGAGAGGCAGGGTGAGCGCATTGGCGAGGGGAGCCACTGGTGAGAGCAGGTGGAAGCCTGCCGCCGTGACCGGGAGCGTCCCGATCTGGGCCGCAGTCGTGACTGCCATCGGCTCCCGGAAAAGCGACGGCAGCCACGCCAGCCGGCGCTCGATGGCCGGGGTCCAGAGGACGATCGCCGCCGTCCCCATGAAAGAAAGCTGGAAGCCGACGTCGAAAACCAGCGCCGGCTCCCAGGCGAGCATCGCGGCGCCGGTGAGCGCAAGCGAGGTCCAGACATGGGCGGGGCGGCCGAGCCGCGAGCCCAGGAGTACGAGTGCGCCCATGGCCGCTGCCCGGATCGCCGCCGGCGTCGCGCCTCCGACGAGCGCATAGGCTGCGACGAGAAGCAGCACCGGCAACGTGGACCAGCCCCCGAGAAGCGGCTCGAGGGCCGCTCCGAGCAGGCGGGCGAAGACGGCAACCTTGAGGCCGCTGAGCACCAGCAGGTGGACGAGGCCCGTGGCGATGAGATCCTGCTCCAACCGCGGTGGAACCCCCGAACGGATCCCGAGGACGATTCCCACGAGGACGGCCGAGTGCGGCTGGGGCACGGCCGTGGTGATCGCTGCCCGGTAGTCCGCCCGCAGCCGGGCGGGTACGTCGCCAAGCCACGAGGACGAGGCGGTGACGCTGACCTGGGTGGCTACGAGCTCCAACCAGGCGCCGCGCTGGGCGAGGTAGC
>JAYUBK010000079.1:0-2210 GCA_043740835.1 Chloroflexota bacterium | reverse complement strand
GCTACCGGACCGCCGAGGAGCTGGAGAAGCTCGCCAGCAACGACTGCCTGGAGCGTTTCCGCAACCGCCTCCTCGAAGAGGGCATTCTCAACAAGAAGCAGGTCGCCGAGTACGAGGATCGCGTCAAGGAGGAGGTCACCGTCGCCACGCGGCAAGCGCTGGCCGCGCGCGACGCGCTTCCCGAGGAGGCCTTGACCAACGTCTACGGCGACGGCGTCCCGGAGGCCATCGAGCCTGCCGCCGGCGCGGCCACCGAGGAGCTCAACATGGTCGCGGCACTCCGCGAGGCAATCGACGAGGAGATGGCTCGCGATCAGAACGTAATGGTCCTGGGCGAGGACGTCGGCCCCAAGGGCGGCGTCTTCCTGGTGACCGACGGCCTATTCGGTAAGTACGGCGAGGATCGCGTCATCGACACGCCGATCGCGGAATCCTCGATCGCCGGCCTCGCCCTCGGCCTCGCGCTGGCCGGCAAGAAGCCTGTCGCCGAGATGCAGTTCACCGACTTCGCGCACCTGGCGTTCAACCAGATCACGAATGAGATCGCCAAGTTCCGATACCGCACGAATGGCGACTGGGGCGTCCCCATCGTCATACGAGCCCCGATGGGCGGCCACGTCCACGGCGCCCTGTACCACTCGCAGTCCATCGAGGCGAGGTTCGCGACCCCCGGCCTCAAGATCGTCATCCCCTCCTCGCCTTACGAGGCGAAGGGCCTGCTCATCGCGGCCATGCGCGACCCTGACCCGGTGCTGTTTTTCGAGCATAAGCGGCTCTACCGGATGTTCAAGGAGGCCGTGCCGAAGGGCGAGTACCTCATCCCCATCGGCAAGTCGAGGACTGTCCGCGAAGGCGCCGATATCTCGGTCTTCTGCTACGGGCTGATGGTCCACTACGCGCTCGAGGCCGCCAAGGCGGTCGCTGCGGACGGCATCTCCGTGGAGGTCGTCGATCTACGCACCGTCTACCCGCTCGACAAGGACTCGATAATCGAGTCAGCGAAGAAGACGGGTAAGACCCTCGTGCTCTACGAGGATAACTTCTCGGTGTCAATCGGATCCGAGGTCGCCGCGCTCGTCGCCGACGAGGCGTGGCGCTGGCTGGACGCGCCGGTGAAGCGCCTGGGCGGGCTTGACGTGCCGGCGATGCCGTACGCCCAGCCGATGGAGGACTTCTTCATGCCCAATCCCAAGAAGGTCGAAGCCGCACTCCGCGAACTCGCCGCCTTTTAGGGGAAAGAAGATGGGAAAGACGGTCCGGATAACGATGCCCCAGCTCGGCGAATCGGTCCACGAGGGGACGATCGCCAAATGGCTAGTCCAACCCGGCGGGCGAGTCGAAGAGTTCGAACCGATGCTCGAGGTGGAGACGGACAAGGTCGCCACCGAGGTGCCCGCTCCTGTCACCGGCGTCCTCAAGGAGATCCTCCAGGGCGACGGCACCACGGTGCAGGCGGGCACCGAGATCGGTGTCGTCGAGCTTGATGGCGAAGGGGCCGCCGATGATGCTCAGGCGCCCAAAGATCGGGCCACCAAGGCTCCGGTCACCGCCGAGAATGCTCCAAGCCCGGCCGCGGCGGTTCCGCCACCGGCTGCCGAGACCGAACCCGTCCCCAAGGCAGAACCGGCGCCGGGTGGAAAACAGGCCGCCGCCGCGCCGCCGCCCGTCGAGGCTGGAGCCGGTTCCGGCGACCGACTGGAGTCCGGCGAGCACCGCTTCTCGCCGGCGGTACGCCTCATCGCCGAAGAGAAGAAAGTCGCGCTGGGCTCAATCACAGGCACGGGCCTCGGTGGCCGGGTAACGAAACAGGACGTCCTCACCGCGGCTGCCGCCACTCCCCAGCCTTCCGCCGCTGCGCCGGCAGCCGCGGAAAGCGCCGCGCCGAGCGCTCCCGCGCCCGTCGCGATGGAGGGAGACGAGAAGCGTCCGCTCAGCCGCATCAAGCGTCTCGTCGGCGAGAACATGGTCAAGTCGAAGACGACGATTCCCCACGCCTGGCAGACCCAGGAGGTGGACATGAGCGGCGTCGTCGCCAACCGCGCAGCCAACAAGGCGAAGTTTCAAAAGGAGGAGGGCTTCTCGCTGACCTACCTTCCCTACGTCGTGATGTCGGCGGTCACCGCCCTCCGCGAGCACCGCGACGTCAACGCCAGCTTCGGCGGCGACCACATCCTGGTCCACAGGGATATCAACGTCGGCATCTCGGTTGG
>JAYUBK010000078.1:0-7434 GCA_043740835.1 Chloroflexota bacterium | reverse complement strand
CCACCTCGTCGGTTGGTCGACGGGCGGCGCCGCGATCGCCGTCTGGGCGATCGACCGGCCCGGCGGGGTTGCCTCATTGACGTTCATCGACCCGGTTTCGCCTTATGGCTTCGGTGGCGTGAGGCTCGACGGAACGCCCTGCTTCCGCGACTACGCCGGCAGCGGCGGAGGAACCGGCAATGCCGAGTTCACGCAGAAGATCGCCGAGGGCGACCGCTCGTCCGATTCCCAGCTCTCACCGCGCAACGTGATGAACAGTTCCTATTGGGCAACCACGCATCGCGAGCCGCAGGAGCGGGAGGACATGCTCGTCGACGAGATCCTGAAGTCCGAAACGGGCCTCAACGGCTACCCCGGCGACCTGACGCCTTCCGAGAACTGGCCGGGCATCTCGCCTGGCACGCACGGCATTCTCAACGCTCTTTCCGGAAAGTACTGCGACTGGTCCGGAATTGCCGCCATAACGAGCAAGCCGCCCGTCCTCTGGACGCACGGGACGGCGGACATCGTCATCCAGGATGGATCGGCGTGGGACATGGGAACTCTCGGCAAGATGGGAATCATCCCTGGCTGGCCGGGTGACGAGGCTTACCCTCCCCAGCCGATGGTGTCGCAGATTCGCACAGTGCTCGAGAGCTACCGCTCGGGCGGCGGCAGGGTCGAGATCGAAATGTTCGAGGGCTCGGGACACTTTCCAGCCGCCGATGCAGCAGATCGATTCCGCGAGGTGTTCTTCAGGTTCCTCGCGTCCGCAGCCGGATGATCCTGGGCCGGGTGAGCCTGCAGTTACAAGTACCCTTCGCTGGAGATGCGGCGTCGAGATGGCTGACTTCACGGGCCGCGACCAGACCGGGACCATTCGCGTCCGGGTCGGCTGCGAGATGGGATTCAATCCCGCCTGGCCCACCGCCTCCGTCATCCAGGTCATGCCCCGCCGCGAGAGAGGGCAGGAGATCGTGGAGGAGAAGCTGGAAACGACCCCGGCCGCCCAGTTCCATGAGTACACGGACCTGTACGGTAACCTCTGCCGGCGCTGGATGATGCCGCCGGGCGACTCCACGCTGCGCTACGACGCCGTCGTCGAGCTCTCGGCCGCCCAAGACCCGGCCCACCCGTCCGCTCCCGAACTGCAGCCGGTTGACCTGCCTGACGAGGCGCTCGTTTACACGCTACCGAGCCGCTACTGCCTCTCCGACGTCCTCATGGGCGACGCCTGGCGGCTTTTCGGCTCGGTTGAACCGGGCTGGGGCCGTGTCCAGGCGATCTGCGACTGGGTCCACGAGAACATCCGCTTCGATCACGGCGGGAGCAACCCGCTGACGACGGCCGTCGACACCTATAACAACCGCGTCGGCGTCTGCCGCGACTTCGCCCACCTCGCTGTGACCTTCTGCCGGGCGCTGAACATCCCGGCCCGCTACGCATTTGGCTACCTGCCCGACATAGGCATCGAGACCCACGACGTCATGGACTTCGCGGCCTGGTTCGAGGTCTACCTCGGAGACCGCTGGTGGACTTTCGACGCCCGCAACAATGAGCCCCGAATCGGACGCGCCGTCATCGGCCGCGGTCGTGACGCCCTCGACGTGGCGATGGTCACCAGTTACGGTCGTGTCGGCCTTCCTGCCTTTAAAGTGTGGGCCGACGAGGTTCCAACGCCTCTCGACGAATTTCCCTGACGTCCCGGCAAAGTCATGACGACGAAGGATCAGTGCTGCAGAACGAACTCGACGCCGCCGAGATAACCGCCCTCGAGATAGTCGACCACCGTGGTGTCGATTGGTCCCGGGTTCGCCGCACGGCCTATCTCATCCACCAGAGCCTCAGGTACGAGTACTCGGGGCCGATCCGCGACCTTCGCCACCGGCTGGTCATCGTCCCGCCCTCCAAGTACGGCGACCAGGACCGGATCATGCAAAAAGTGTCGGTCTCGGCGCCCACCGCCAGGGTGAAAGTGCGCGACGACGAGTTCGGCAACGTCGTCCTCGACATCAGTGTGGCCCGGGTTGCGCGCGAAATCGTCTTCGAGGCCTGGATAGTTCTCGAGCGCCGCGTCGACGCCGGCCCGGTCGCCCTGCCGGGCGAGCTGCTCGCCGATCCGCGCCTGCTCTCGGTCTCGGAGCTCACTCGCCCCGACGACGGCCTGGGCCTGGCCGCGTCCGATCTCGGGTTGTCCGGTCTGCGTGGCCTCGACCTTGCCGACGCCATCTGCACATGGGTCCATGGGTACATGACGTACGCCCACGGCGTGACCGCGGTCAGGACGACCGCAGCCGAGGCCTTCGCCCTCCGCGGTGGCGTCTGCCAGGACTATGCCCACGTGATGCTCTCGATCTGCCGACTGCTCGGCCTGCCGGCCCGCTACGTCTCGGGCCATCTGCTGGGTGAGGGTGGCACACACGCCTGGGTCGAGGTGTTGGTTCCGGCCGCGACCGGTCCCGCCGCGATCGGCGTCGCCTTCGATCCGACACACGGGCGTCGCGCCAATCTTGGCTACGTCACCGTCGCCCTGGGTCGCGACTACCTGGACGTGGCCCCGACGTCGGGCACGTTCCAGGCGGGTTGCAGTGGCGAGCTCTCGAGCCGGCGCAGGGTGGCGCTCACCGCTGTCGACTACGCCGCGGAGAGCGCCTAGGCCCGGCCAGCGGACGCAACCGGGCCCGGTATCGCGGAACCGCAGTCCTTCAGACGGGGGTGCCGGCAGACGCGTCGCGGATGACGCGCCAGACCTTTTCGGAAGTGAGCGGCATATCGATGTGGCGGACCCCGAGGTGGGAGAGGGCGTCGATCACCGCGTTCTGGACCGCGGGCGTTGAACCGATCGTGCCGGATTCGCCGATGCCCTTCGCGCCCAGGGGGTTGAGCGGGCTTGGAGTGATCGTGTGGGCGGTGACGATCTCCGGCATCTCCGTGGCCATGGGGACCGCGTAGTCGATGAGACTGGAGGTCAGGGGATTGCCTTCGGCATCGAAGACGACCTCCTCGAATAGCGCCTGGGCGATGCCCTGGGCCACGCCGCCGTGGACCTGGCCCTCCGCGAGGAGCGGGTTGACCAGGCGCCCGCAATCGTCGACGGCAACGTGCTTGACGATCGTCGTCGAGCCTGTCTCGGCATCCACCTCGACAACGCAGATGTGGGCTCCGAACGGGAAGGTGGCATCGTCCTGGAGGAAGTCGAGGTCAGCGCGCAGCCCGGGCTCGATGTCCTCGGGAAGTGTGGAAGAGTCGGCGGAAGCCGCCGCGACCTCGGCCCAGCCGACACCCGACGTCGGCACTCCGAGGACCCCGAAGCGGCCTTCTTTGAACTCGAGGTCGTCGGCGCTGACCTCGAGAAGATGGGCCGCGATCCGCATCGCCTTGGCGCGGACAGCGCCGGCGGCATTGTGGACGGCGCTGCCTCCCAGTTGCATGGAGCGCGAACCGACGCTGCCGTCTCCGCGCTTGACGAGCCGGGTGTCCGATTCGATAACGCGTACCGATTCGAACGGCACCTGGAGTTCGGCCGCGGCGATCTGCGCAAGCGAGGTCTCGTGGCCCTGCCCGTAGTTGGTGGTGCCGCACAGGACGAGCACCTGGCCGTCGGGGCTCATGTCCACCGAGCCCCATTCACTGGCGGAACCGACTGCTGTGATCTCGACATACACAGAGACGCCGATCCCAAGGAGGCGGGGGTCGCCTGACTCGCGGCGGCGGGCCTGCTCCTGGCGGAGTCCGGCATAGCCGGCCAGTCGCACTGCCTCGTCCATCGCCTTCTCGTAATCGCCGGAGTCATAGGTGAACCCGTCCTGGGTCTGGAACGGGAACCTGTCCGGGGGGATCAGGTTGCGGCGACGAAGCTCGATTGGATCCATCTTCAGCTCGAAGGCAAGCATGTCCATCGCCCGCTCGACCATCGCCGCGGCCTCGGGGCGGCCGGCGCCGCGATAGGCCGCTGTCGTCGTCGTGTTGGTGGCCACGCTGCGAGCCGCGAAGTCGATCTTTGGTATGAGGTAGACGCCGCAGGCCATCTTCCCGGTGAGGAGGGGCAGGAAGGCCCCGATGGCGGGGTAGGCGCCGGCGTCGGCAAGGACCCGGGCGCGCAGCCCGACGAGCTTCCCATCGCGGGTGGCGCCGAGTTCGACGTCCTGCACCTGGCCGCGTCCATGGGTCATCGCGACCATGTTCTCGGAGCGCGTCTCCATCCACTTCACCGGCTTGCGGAGCCGGTGCGCGGCTGCGGCCACTACGAGCTCCTCGAGGTGGGTGCCGGCCTTGGCGCCGAAGCCCCCTCCGACGTCCAGCGAGCGGGTATGGACCTGGTGCTCCTCCAGACCGAGTGCCTCGGCGATCGTGTCGCGGACCTGGAATGGCGTCTGACTCGAGACCCAGACCTGCAGGCCAAGACCGGTCGAGTCGGGCACTACGAGAACGGCGTGAGTCTCCACGGGTACCGGGGCGACGCGCTGGTTGACGAAGCGGCCCCGAACGACGACATCGGCGCCCGCGAGGACGTCGCCGTCATCGGCTCCATAGGCCGTCATGAAGGCGATGTTGCTGCCGTGGTCCGGGTAGAGCAACGGCGCGCCCTCCTCGCTGGCAGCACCCGCGTCGACGACGTGGGGCAGCGGCTCGAGTTCGACGTGGACCGCGGCCGCGGCGTCGACGGCCTGGTCCCGGGTGGCGGCCAGCACGATGGCCACCGGGTCGCCGACGAAGCGCACCACGCCCTCGGCCAGCGGGGGCTTGGCGAAGTTTCGGCCGATCGGCGGAAAGCCGGGTCGGGCCTCGAGCCCGAGGTCGGCGGCCACGTAGACGGCCGCCACGCCGGGCAGCGCCGTGGCAGCCGAGGTGTCCACTGACGCGATCCGCGCATGCGCGAGTGGAGAGCGGACGAAGACTGCGTGGAGGGCGCCCTCGGCCGGCATGTCGTCGACGTAGCGACCCTGGCCGGTGATGAGGCGGGGATCTTCGCGGCGCTTGACTGCGGAGCCGAGTATCGAGCCTTTCATTTGCGCTGTTGAGCCTATCGCCTCCGCGGCGCCCCTGGGCGCCTCGGAAGTCAGGCGCTCAGCGAGGAGTCGCCGAGCATACCGCCCCCGTACCGGCCTCCCGCCGACGAGAGGACGACCTCGATCAGCTCATCCAGCTCGATTGGCTTGAGCATGATCTTGTCGATCTGGGAGGGCACGAGGTTCGTTATCTCCTCCGGCAGGATCGACCCGGTGACAAGGACGACAAGCGGCCGGCGACCCGGCGCGAGGAGCGAGGCGACGTCGAGGATCGTCTGAGCGGGCCGGCCTTCGAGCCTCCAGTCGAGGAGGACCAGGTCGAAGGTGAGCCGGCTCGAGAGCAGCCGCACGCCGTCCGCCACGGTTGAGGCGGTCGTGAGCTCGACATTCTCGAGGTCGCTGAGCGCCTCTTCGATGAGGACGCGAGAAAGCCTGTCGTCCTCGACGACGAGAACTCGCACATGCCGCACCTCCTGCGCCTGACTCACCGTCTACGTTCCCCGCCCCTGCACTAGCCGAAACAATCAATAAAGAATTCCGTCAACTGACAAATGTCTACTATACTTCCGATCTCAGTTTACAGACGCGGCTGTAAGCCGCGGATTTTTCATAGGGGAACCTTTGATGCGCAAATTCGCCCTTGCTTTCCTGTTCTCGCTACTCGGCGTCGGCTTCACTGTGATCACCGCCGCCGCAGACGCGGGCCCGTGCTGCTGGACCCCCTAGCTCCGGGGCGCCACAGGCGTCAACTGGGGGGCGCCGTACCGTAAACTGACCCCCGTGTCACAGGCCCTCTCGGCTCTGAGGCGGCGTCGCGGCGTCGGCCTCGAAGTGCGCCCCGGTGCAGTCCGAACAGCTCGCCAGGAGGCTGGGCTGAGCCTTGCCGCGGTCGCCGGCGTCGAGTTGACACGGGCCGCGATCCATCGCGTGGAGACGGGTTTGGCGAAGCCTTCACTGACAACGCTGCAGTTGATCGCCTCTCGCACCGGGCAGCCACTCTCGTATTTCCTGGCGGAGGGCGCCAAAAGCGATCTGGACCCGGCTGTCGAATTGGAGCGGCTGGTGGGTCGCGGAGAATTCCCGGAGGTCCTGGCCCAGGCTGCGAAGGTGTTGAGCAACCCCGGCACGCGCTCCGACGTACGGGCACGTGTGCTCTATTGGAAGAGCGAGGCGCACGTCCGCCGCATCGAGCCCGAGCTCGCTCTTGAGTGCCTGGATGAGGCGCTGGAGGCCTTCCGAAGCGAGCCAGACCCCTGGATGACAGCGCTGACGTTGCACATGAAGTCCTGCGCCCTCTTTCTCCTGGACGATCCCCAGGCGGTGTTCGTCGGCGAATCTGCGCTTCGCGCGTGCCAGGAGCTCGATCCGGCGTGGCCGATTCTCAACGCTCGAATCCTTAATCACCTGGCGTCGCTGTCTCTCGGGCGGCAGGAGACGACCCATGCCATCCGGTACTACGAAGCCGCCGTGAAAGCGGCCGAGCCTCTTCGCAACCTCCGCCAGCTCTCACTCATGTACGAGGGCCTCGGGATTGCCTACAAAAGGCTCGGGCGGACCGCGGTTTCGCGAGACTATTTCACTCGGGCCCTGTCCCTCTATTCGCTTCAGTCGGACATGGCGTCGATGGCCCATGCCGAGATCAACCTCGCCGAACTTCTGACGAAGCAGGGCAACCTGGACGCCGCCGCGGAGAAGATCGACAGCGCACTGAGTTGGTGTTCCGAGGCTGAGGTCGATCGCAGGAATCGGTCGTTCGCACTTGCCGGCCTGGGCTCCTTGCAACTGGCGCGCGGTGACCTCGAGGTTGCCGAGAGGACCCTCTATGCCGCCATCGACATGGCTTCGGAGCGAGGCGAGCCAAGCAGCCACAGCGCAGCTCTTCTCTCACTCGGTCGCCTCCACACACAGACCGATCACCACGACCAGGCCGACCAGGCCTACCGCCAGGCGATCGACATCCTGGACCGCCTCAACGCGCCCGAAAGGCTGCGCGACGCTCATATCGAATATGCCGGCAGCCTCGACCGCCAGGGTCGCGCTGATGAGGCCAAGGCCGAGTGGATGGCCGCCGCGCTCGTCGGTCGTCGGGAAGACCAGGCCGAGGTCCGCAGCCACACGGCCTAGCGTTAGAACGTGATCTGGGCCAGCACCGACGTGACGCGGGAGTAAAAGCCCGTGGCGACGGCAAGACCGAGGATGGCGATGGCCAGGCCGCCCGCCCGCGAGCTCGCTGCTCCAAAGCGGGCCAGCCCCCGCGTCAGGCTCGGAAACGATGCCCACGCCAGGGCGACCGCGATAAAGGGAAGGCCGAGACCGAGCGCGTAGCCCGTCAGCAGGATCGCTCCTGTCAGTGCCTGGCCGGTGATGGCCGCGAGAGCCAGCGCGCTGCCGAGGAAGGGCCCGACACAGGGCGTCCAGCCGATGCCGAAGATGGCTCCGAAAGGGG
>JAYUBK010000077.1:0-7454 GCA_043740835.1 Chloroflexota bacterium | reverse complement strand
GACCTCGCGACGGCTATCGGCAGCGGGACCTACAACCGGCTTCGGGCCTACGCAGCCGACCGCACGCTCGGCGCTTCGAACAACGCCCTGCATGGGCTCCTGCGCGGCAGCGCTTTTCAAGAGTCGGCGCAGCCGCCTCTCCACCACTCGCTGCGCCCCCTGCACGAACGGGGTGACCAGCAGGGTCTCGCCGAGCACATGAAGGTCGACGTGACGCGCCTGGAGAAGCTGGACTTCAACCGCTGGTCCGGACCGTTTCTGCGCTGCACCGACGTGTACTTCCCTGAGTGGTTACCGATCTTCGAGGTTCCGGACATCACGATCCAGGTCACCCAGGACACTGACGGCGACGGGGACCAGGAGATCATCTTCGACAAGGCATTCGGCACGCCATGGGCAATCCCCACGCCCCAATTGGAGTTGGATGCGGCCCCCTTTGCACTCGCGCTGCCGTCGCCTGGCTGCGGGCCCGAGTTCCCCTGTTCCGACACCCCCGCCATCCAGACGGTGGGGCTGATGCCAATGGATCCGGGGTTCGTGGAATCCACCCACGGCTTTGCCATTCGCCCGAATCGTCCTCGACCTGGCGGGGTGTCGGTCGGCCCGTCGACGGCACCTTTCGAAGGCACCCTTCAGCTCTACGGCTGCATTCACGTGGCGCAGGCGCAGTACTACCGCATCCTCGCGGAATACGCACCGGGGGATGGTCTTGGCGCGGCGCCGGTCTTTGGCGTCCAGCAGCCGCTCACCGAGCAATGGCACGTGTACCACTTCGGTCCATTCGTCGACCAGGTCCAATCGCCGATCAACAGCGACGGGTGGTATACGGCGCTGGACGACACCTGGTCGCCAGTGCACTTGCTCATGAATTGGAATCCGGCCGCGATGGGCTCCTACCGGCTGACGCTCCAGGTGGGAAAGATGCAGAGCGGCGCCATCCAGATTTTGTCGTCGGCGGCAGCCGTGGTCCTATTTGTCGACAACACTTCGCCACTGGTCGTGTGGAACTCACCTCGCTGGCGCTACACGGGGACCCCGGGCTGGACCGCTCTGCCCTGGGTCTGTCCTCTGATCCAACGCGATCCCAACCGCGACGTGGAGGTTGAGCTGAGCATCTCCGCTTCAGCGCCCCACCTGCGGGAGGTCAACATTTCGGCCGGAGGCTGTGGGGATCTTCCGCCTACTCCCTCCCCAGTAACGCATTGGCACACCAACCGGCTGGACAACAATTGGACGAACACCCAGATCTACACCATTCCGGCCCAGGCACGGTCCGGCTGTTACTCCTGGACGGTTCAAGCCAGCAGCCGCGCATTCAATCCGGCCGGCTATGACGACGGCCTGGCCCACGACTGGTATTACGACCCCATGGCGATCTACTCGGCTCCCAGCATCTCGGTGGCCATCGTCAATGCCTGACAAGTTGCGCCGGAATTGGCTGCCACCGCTGTTGGATCTCGCACGCGATCGCCACACGGACTGTGTGGCAGGGAGGCGGTATGGGGGCTGATCTCGTAACGATCGTCCGAAGCTTCTTCATCGACACGCAGACGTTCTCCGCGACGGATGGATCAGTCGAGGATGGATGCGTGGGTGCCGGGCAACACAAGTTGCTTCACTTCGACTTTCTCAGCCACAACGCCGGCAACGCCGACCTTCACATCGGCTCGCCCGCCAGCCGGCCCGACATCTTTGTCTGGTCGCAGTCTCATGGCCATTATCACCTCAAGGAGTTCAATCAGTATTACCTGCTGGACGTCACCGAACAGCAGGTCGTGCCGGGCTACAAACAGGCGTTCTGCCTGATGGATATCGAGCACATCGATCCCTGGGGTCCGGCGAACCGCCGTTACAACTGCAGCGACCAGGGCGTAAGTGCGGGATGGTCGGATGTCTATGTCGGAAGCCTTCCGTGCCAGTTCGTCATCATCGACGGCGTGGCAGACGGGGATTACCGGCTCCTGGCCACGACCAATTACAAGCAAACGGTAGTGGAAGACCGGTATACGGACAACTCGGTTCTTGTCGGTGTCCGTATTCAGGGCAATAACGTCACCGAAATTCCGCTGGCCTGGAGCGGGTGGGATTCGCTGGGCGGCGTGGTGACCTCACCACCCGTCGCCGTGTCATGGGGCCCCCGCCGCGTCGACCTATTCGCGCTCGGCCAGGACCACGCACTCTGGCACCGTTGGTGGGATGGGGGCGCCACCTGGGGTGGCTGGGAGTCGCTCGGCGGAATTTTGACCACTCCACCGTGCGTGGCCTCGTGGCTGCCGGGCCGGCTTGACGTCTTTGCCCTAGGCCAGGACCACGGACTCTGGCACCGCTGGTGGGATGGCAACAGTTGGGGCGGTTGGGAATCCCTTGGGGGAATCCTCACGACCACACCGACGGTCGTCTCCTGGGGCCCAAATCGGCTGGACGTCTTCGCGCGCGGGACCGACAACGCGGTGTGGCATCGCTGGTGGGACGGCAGCCAATGGGGTGGCTGGGAATCGCTCGGCGGCTCAGTGATGTCGGATGTGAACGCGGTCTGTTGGGGTCCTGATCGGATCGATCTCTTCGCTGTAGGGACCGACAACGCGGTCTGGCACAGGTGGTGGGACGGCAGCCAGTGGGGTGGCTGGGAATCGCTCGGGGGCTCCGTGATGTCCGGAGTCACTGCCGTCTCGTGGGGCCCGGACCGCCTCGACCTGTTTGCTCTCGGAATCGATCACGGCCTCTGGCACAGGTGGTGGGACGGTAGCCAATGGGGCGGCTGGGAGTCGCTGGGCGGCATCCTCACGTCACCATCAGAGGCCGTGTGCTGGGGCCCGAACCGCATCGATGTCTTCGGATCTGGAACTGATTCAGGCCTCTGGCACCGGTGGTGGGATGGTGCTCAATGGCTCGGGTGGGAATCGCTCGCCGGGACCTGCATGGAGGTTGGAAATCCCGTCTCATGGGCTGCCCATGAGCTCGAGTTGTTCGTCATTGGCACTGACGGTGCTGTCTGGCACCAGCGTTACGGATAAATCGCCGGCAATGACCAACCAGGAGGTGTGGGCATGACGCAGATGTCTGCTGACGAGGAAGACAAGATGGCCTCTCATCAGAAGGCAATGGACGATCGCCAAAGCGGCCTCGTCAAGGTGACGGAAGCGGCGCGCCCCGATGGCGGAATGACCGAGAGTGGAGAGATGCCGGGGATCGCCACGACGCCTGCTCAACCGATGAATTCCTCAGCGGCCGGCCCGGCGCCGGGCACGATGCCAACCCATGCCATGGACGACACCGAGACTCCACCGTCTCCGACGGGTGGTGAGATGCCGCGACCCCCGATGACCTAGACGGGGAACAGGGTCCGCGGCGTTCCGAGCGAACCCGGTCCTGAATCAACCGCCCATGCACGGCATGCCGTGGTCGCTGGTTTAGCGATGCGGGCACCGTTTGACAGAGGTTCGTACCGCACTGAGAGCGTCGCTCGCGGGCGCATGATTGCCGGGTGAGCGGCGAGTTATCTGAGCTTGCCGATGCACGCGAAGCCCGTGCGCGCGCGGATTGGCCTGCGGCGCAGGCCGCCTATCAGGCCGCAGTCGGCGCAGGGCCGACCGGCGAAGCATATGAAGGCCTCGCAACGGCACTCTTTTGGCAGAATCAGGTGGAAGGCGCCTTCCGCGCGATGGAAAGTGCCTACGGCCAGTTCCGCCGGGACGGCGAGCCAGGCCGCGCGGCATGGGCGGCCCTCTGGCTGGCCGGCCAATTCATGAGGGTGCGGGGCAACCCGGCGGCGGCGCGGGGCTGGGCGGCGCGATGCGGACGCCTGCTGGCCGACTCCGAACCCTGCGCCGAGACGGGGCGGGTCATTCTCATCCGCGCCCTCGCCAGCGATGACTGGGAGCAGATCGAGGCTGCCGCCGAGCAGGCCATCGAGATCGCGCGACGTTTCGGTGACTCGGATTACGAGGCGCTGGCCGTGGCCTACAGCGGGCTCGCGATGCTTTCCAGGGGCCGCCTCAGCGAGGGGCTCGCCCGGCTCGACGAAGCGATGGCGGCGGCCAGCGGCGGGGAGGTGCGTGGGCCCGACGCGATCGGACAGATCTACTGCGCTCTGCTCACGGGCTGCGAACGGACGATCGACCTTCAGCGGGCAGAACAGTGGAGTCGCGTCGCGCAGCCGTTTCTTCATGCCTACGACCAGACCGGAGTAACCGGCAGCTGTCGAGCGATCTATGCCGGCGTGCTGGCCGCCTCCGGCCGCTGGTTCGACGCAGAACACGAGCTCCTGCTTGCGCTGCAGATCTTCGACTCAGGCGCACCCGCGATGAGGGCGGATGCGCTGGTGCGGCTGGCCGACCTGCGGATTCGTCAGGGCCGCCTCGATGAGGCCGCCGGCCTGCTCGACGGGAACGAAGCCCTGCTCGACTCGCAGCAGCCGCTCGCTGCTCTCGAGCTGGCCCGTGGTCGCCCTCAGGTGGCTGCGGCCATGCTCGAGCGCCGCATCAATCAGTTGGACGCGGCCAACCCCCAGGCAGCCCCGCTGTTGCTCCGCCTAGTGGAGGCCTGCCTCGCCTGCGGCGAGCCACCGGCCGCCCGCGCCGGCGCCGCTGCCCTGGCGAACCTGGCGAGGGCTGGCGGCGAATCAGTGCGGGGTCTCGCCCAGCTCGCCGCCGGACTCGCCACCGGGGCAGAAGGCGGCGATGCCCTCCCCGAACTGGAGGCCGCTCTCACCCACCTTGTCCGTGCCGGGATGCCCTTTGAGGCGTCCCAGGCTCGCCTGGCAATCGCCGAGGCTGTCGGCGGGCGCAGCCCGGCGTTCGCCATCCGGGAGGCGCGGCTGGCCATGACGGAATTTGCCGCAATGGGGGCGCAGCCGGGCGCCGATCAAGCCGCAAATCTTCTCCGCCGGTTGGGCGTCCGTCCGGCTGGCGGCGCCAGGAGCCAGGCTACGCTCAGCCGCCGCGAGGAGGAGGTCGCGCGCCTGGTTGGGCTTGGATTGTCGAATGACCAGATCGCGGCTCGGCTATTCCTCAGCCCCCGAACGATTGAGCATCACGTGAGCAGCATCCTTCGCAAACTTGCGGTTTCCAGCCGCGTTGAGGTCGCAGCCTATGCGGCCCGCCACCTGACACGCGCAAGTCCCGTATAGCGATTGGGTACTGACCCCGATGCCGAGCGCCATCTCCACCGGCAAGCTGGGGCGATCACGACGGCCAAGGGTCCGTCGTCATCGCGGCCCAACGCCTCGCCAAACAAGCTTGAGACTCAAGGAGCCGATCGTGTCCATTCTGCGAATAGAGCACCCAGTCCCCGATTACGACAAGTGGAAGGCAGTCTTCGACGAAAGAGGTCCGGATTTGCGCGCGCGATTTGGCGCCCGCCGCTACCAGGTCCTGCGACCCGCCGACGACCCGAGATACGTGATGATCGACTTGGAGTTCGACGGTCAGCAGGAGGCCCAGGCGTTCCTGGCTGCCATGCGCGAGTTGTGGGGACACACCGGCCACGACGTCAGCTCAAACCAGCAGGCTCGAATCGTCGAGGCAGTCGAGACCAAGGCCCTGACACCGAGCTCCATCTGACCAGCGACGGCGCCGCTGTTCTCCTCACCGCGCGCGCTCTTGAGGACCTGGTGGCGACCAGCGAACGCGACAGCACCGAATCGATTGTCGCCAGCTGGGCCCGCGAGCTGTTGCCCCAGCCATGGAAGCGATCGTTCTCAGCGCAATTCAACGGGAGGAAAAGGAATGAAATCGAATCTCAACGTGGCAGCGGTGATCGTCGTCGCGACAGCGGTGGCCTTCGGATCCAGCCAGGCGCTGTGGCCGTCTCCGGCAGGCAACACCCCACCGCTTTCGCTGCTCCCCTTCTTCATAGGCCTTGGCATCGTCGAGTCCCTTGCGTTCGGCCTCGGAGTCGCGTTTGCGCTCTTTGGATGGCGCCGGGTCAGGCAGACGGGGGTCAGCCGCTTCGCGGCGTGGGGCGGATACCTGGGCATCGTGTGGTCGCTGGTCAATTGGTGGGCTCATGACGGATTCCACCGAGTCACGGGCCTGAAATACGCCGGCCTGATCCGCATCGAGTACGGCTTTCACTTCACACTCATCGCGGGCGGCGTCCTCGCTGCCTATTTCTTCCTTTCGGTCGCGCGCGTCGCGAATCAAGCGCTGAATCCCAGATTGTCGGCCTTGGCCCAGTGAGGAGATCATCTCCACCAAGCGCAATCGCCCTTGACATTGCGAGGAAATAGCCTAAAGTCATTATCACTTTATCTGTCTAACTACACGTGGGAGATCAGTCCATGTCAGATCTGCAACCAAGAGAGGTCGTGCGGGAGGACCCAGCGATGGTCGTCCGGCCGGTCCCCGCGTACAACTACCGCGCCGTCCAGGTGGTCTGGTTCCTCGTCGGCCTGATTGATGTGATCCTGGCCATCCGCTTCGTCATGAAGTTGCTGGCGGCCAATACGTCATCGGGCTTCGTCAGTTTCATGTACAACCTCAGCGAGCCCCTGGTCGCTCCCTTCCGCGGCATCTTCGGAGCTCCGGCTGCCGGCGGCAGCGTGCTCGAGCCGGCGAGCCTTGTCGCGATCGTGATCTATTCGCTCATCGGCTGGGGCATCGTCGCGTTGATCCGGCTGCTGACCGCTCCCAAGGGCACCCGGCCCGTCGCCTAGGTCTGACCTGATCTAGTCAATTGCAGCCAGGTGGCTGACGTCGGCAATCGATTGGACAACCAGGCGGTCGTCCTTGGCCAGGACCACGCTGACGCTGGTGAACTGGGGCAGGACCGGTAACTTTCCATGCTCGAGGCCGAGAAGGTCGGTGAGGTAAGTCGACAGCGCCGCCGAGTGGGTCACCACAGCGGCACGACGAGACTCCCGCGCCTCGAGGTCGGCGAGGATGTCAGTCATCACCTCGCGCATCCGCACCACGACCTCGGGCCGTAGCTCCGGAAAGGGCCACTCGCCCACCTCATTGAGTTTGCTGGTGCCTCCCTCGTCCCAATAGGTCCGAACCTCGCGGAGGCGAGGGTCGGTCCTCAATTCGGCGTTGGGCGAGAGGCGGGCGATCGCCTCGGCAGTCTCGCGGGCGCGGCGGAGGTCAGACGACCAGATCTCGGAGAAGACAAGCGGGCTGAGGCGCTGGCCCAGGAGCGCAGCCTGCCTGCGGCCCCTCTCGCTGAGTGGCGGGTCGAGCGGGCCGTCCTCCAACGATTCCATCCGGTGGTAAGCGTCGGCGTGCCGGATCAGCCAGAGCTCGCGGACGCCGTCCTGGCCGATCAGGTAGCGCTCGTCGAGGTCGCGGAGCATCGTCATGAAGGCGCCGTGACGCTCGTCAGCCATGCCGCACTCCCCGTTCGATGGCGATCCTCAACACGTGGACGGCTGCGTTGCCGAGAGCCAGCAGGTCGCCTTCCTTAGCGCCCGTGCTGACCGCGAACACCGTGTCGCCGTCGAACATGGTGTGGACGGG
>JAYUBK010000076.1:0-7505 GCA_043740835.1 Chloroflexota bacterium | reverse complement strand
AGATCTCCGATGACGATTGGCCGTCGATGCGCGAGCTGCCGCCGGTGGTGCTGGCCGTCGCCGGGAAGCTCAGATCGTCGCCGGTCGGATCGCCAATGGTCGAGTCGGCCAGCGCCCGCCTCCGGACTAGAACCGGGGTGTGGCTGATGGTGCGCGCGTTCCGACTCGACAGCGGCGCGGCAGCCGGGCAGACCGCTGTCGTGCTGGCTCCGGCAGCTCCGGTCGAGGTCGCCGCGGTGATCATGGACGCTTACGCACTGACCCAGCGCGAGCGCGAGCTGACCGGTCTTGTCCTTCGGGGGCTATCCACAAAGCAGCTGGGAGCTGCCCTTCAAATCAGCCAGCTCACCGTTCAGCAGCACCTGAAATCGATTTTCGACAAGACCGGGGTACGAAGCCGACGGGAGCTTGCTTCCCAAGTCTTCGCGACGCAGTATCAACCCAATCTCGCGGCCGGACGCCGCGTAGGGCCGGGCGGGTATTTCGATGGTTGACTCCCGCTGCTGAAGTCAGGAGCCGGATCACGCTGACAAACCGTCTTGACTGCACTCACCTTGCCCCGCCTTCGATTGCGCACAGCGGCGCCCGTGGAAAGCTTGCTCGGACAGTGGTGCCTTTCCCGGGCGTGCCCTCGACGCGAAGCCGGCCGCCGAGCAAAATGGCACGCTCCCGCATCCCGGTCATCCCCAGCCCCGTGACTCGGTAGGCACTGTCGATGCCGTTGCCGTCGTCACTTACGGTGACCGTGAGCCGGTCGCTGGATGTACGTTCGAGCAGCACTGAAATCGAGCGCGCGCCACTGTGGCGGCGGGCGTTGGCGAGCGCCTCCTCGATCAGGCTGCGCAGGTTCGAGGCGGCGGGATTGAGGAGCGTCGTCGGCCATCCGCTGCTGACGGTGAGCTCGGTGGCGATCCCGGTGTGCATCTCGAAACGCATGAGCACGGCGCCAAGGGTGTCAACGAAACACCCGCCGATGCCCTCTTCGCCTCGGAGCTCGTAAACGAGCTGCCGAAGGTTGCTCAAAACGTCCCGGGCGGAGTCCTGGACCGCGCGCAACTGGCCTACGACGCGCTGCTGGCCGGCGTGTTCGGACTTGTAGTTCTCAACCTCGACGATCATCGTTGTCAGGGTTTGGGCGACCTGGTCGTGGAGATCTCGAGCCAGGGCGCGGCGGACCTTGGCCTCGATCTGATCGACGACGTCGAGTTGCTGCGTGGGCTTCACCGGCCGGCCGGCAGCCGGCGCCGTCCGCTGCCGAATCCGGTCGGCTTCACGCCTCGACCTGGTGTAACTCAATCCGCGACTCATGTCGTTCACGTTTGTGTAACGGAGGCTAGGCAGGCGCAGCTTGGCTCGCAACGGGACATATACCTGCTCGACTACCTGTTTTTTGCCGAGATTGCGGGACCTCCATTTGTCCGAGTACCAATAGGATTCCAACGAATGACTTTCCCCCGCGGTTTTCTGTGGGGTGCCGGCACGGCGGCGCATCAGGTGGAGGGCGGCAACAGCCTGAACGACTGGTGGGCCTGGGAGCACGATCCGGACAGCCACTGCGTCGAGGTCAGCGGTGACGCCTGCGATCACTGGAACCGCTACCCGGCTGACCTCGATCTGCTTGCCGAGTTGGGCCTGCGGGCATATCGCTTCTCGGTCGAGTGGAGCCGGGTCGAGCCCCGCGAGGGCGCTTTCTCCATTGCCGCACTCGACCATTACCGGCAGGTGTGCGAGGCGGCGAGGCAACGCGGCCTTGAACCGATCGTAACCTTCCACCACTTCACCACGCCTGCCTGGCTGGCCGCCGCCGGCGGCTGGTGCGAACCGTCGACAGCGGTGCGGTTCGGGCACTTTTGCGAGGTGGTCGCGGGCCACCTGGCGGGTTATTTCGAATTTGCCTGCACGATCAACGAGCCGAACGTGCTGGCCAGCTTTGGTTATGAGGTCGGTGTCTTTCCGCCCGGCGAGCGCGACCCGGCCCGTCGGGATCGTGCGACCGCCATCCTCATCGACGCCCACCGGCAGGCCGTGACGGCCATCCGGCGCGCCGCCCCGGGGGTACAGACGGGCATGACCGTCGCGATGCACGAATACCTTGCGGTGCCGGGCGCCGAGGCCATCGTGGCAGAGCTCAAGCGGACCGGCGAGGACGTCTTCCTCGCCGCCACCGAGGGGGACGACTTCATCGGGGTCCAGAACTACACCCGACTTCATGTGGGTCCAGAAGGCATCAAGGGCGTGCCTGACGGACATCGCACCAACCAGGTCGGTTTCGAGTTCAGGCCCGAGGCACTCGGCGCCACCGTGCGGCGGGCCGCCGAACTCACCGGGTTGCCAGTGCTGGTAACCGAGAACGGGATCTGCACCGAGGACGACGCCGAGCGGATCGAGTACACCGGTCGGGCCCTCCGGGGTCTCGAGAGCTGTCTTGAAGATGGGGTGAAGGTGCTCGGCTACCTTCATTGGAGCCTCCTCGACAGCTTCGAGTGGGTGCTCGGTTACTGGCCCAAGTACGGGATCATTGAAGTCGACCGAAGCCGGCAGGCCAGGCATCCGCGGCCGAGCGCCCGCTGGCTGGGCAGGATCGCCAGAGCCAACTCGCTCGAGACTCTGGAGGCGGTATGACAGCCTCCGACAAAGCCCGGCGGGCAGCCGCGGTGCCGGCCGCCGACGAACCCCTGCCCGACTACCCGAACAACCTTCCCTCTCCCCTCACCAGTTTCGTCGGCCGCAGCACCGAGATGGACGAACTGGTCGCGCTGCTGGCCGGTGGCCGACTGGTCACGGTGACCGGGGCCGCGGGGTGTGGCAAGACCCGGATCGCCCTTCAGGCGGCGGTCAGTGTGCTCAAAGGCTTTGCCGACGGCGTCTGGCTGGTCGAGCTCAGCAGGGTTACCGACGCGGCCTTCGTCGGCGAGGCGGTGGCAGCGGCGCTGGGGGTGCGGGAGGAGGCCGGTGTGGCGATCGCCGTCACCCTTGCGAGCCACCTCAGGCAGCGGCGGGCGCTCCTTGTACTGGACGGCTGCGAGCACCTCGTCGATGCCACGGCTGCGATCGCCGATGAGCTGCTCCGCCGCTGCCCGGAACTGCGCGTGCTGGTCACAAGCCGGGAATCACTGCGGGTCGCCGGCGAGATGACCTGGCGAATCCCCTCCCTCAGGCTCCCCGATGAGGCGATGGCGCTCTTCCTCGACCGCGCCCGGCTCGCCGATCCAACTTTCCGGCTGGGTCCGGACCAGGAGCCGACGGCCGAGCTGCTCTGCCTCCGCCTCGACGGCATCCCGCTGGCAATCGAGCTGGCCGCCGCGCACGTCCGGGTCATGTCGGTGGGCCAGATCCTGGAACGCCTCGAGGATCGCTTCCGGTTCCTGACCGGCGGGAGCCGCACGGCGTTGCCGCGGCAGCAGACCTTACGGGCGGCGATCGACTGGAGCTACCACCACCTCGACGAGCCGGAGGCCCTTCTATTCCGGCGACTGTCGGTCTTCGCCGGCGGCTGCGCCCTGGACAGCCTGGAGTCGGTCTGCTGCGACGATCGGATCCCGGCAAGGGAGGTGGTCGACGTCCTGTCGCGGCTCGCCGACAAATCACTGCTTACGCCGGAGCCCGGGTCGGCGGGCTACCGCTACCGCCTGCTGGAGACGCTGAGCGAGTATGGCCGCGAGCGCCTGGCGGAGTCGGGTGAGGCGGAGGTCCTCTGGCGCCGCCACTCCGATCATTTTCTTCGGGTTGCGGAGACGGCGAGCCACGAGAGGCTTGCGGAGGATCGGCCCAACTTGGCGCGCGCGTTGGAGTTCCTGCGGGCAGGCCACGAGGAAGCGGCCCTGCGGCTGGCCGTGACGCTGATCGAGTTCTGGGACTCGGCCGGCCACGTGAAGGAGGGCCGTGAGCGTCTTGAGGCGCTGCTCGAGGAGGTGCCGGCCGAACCGGACCTCCGGGCCCATGCCCTCGACGGGGCGGGCTGGATGGCGTTCCGGCAGGGAGACATGGCGCGGGCGCGCGAGCTCTTCGACCAGTCGCGCGCGCTGTTTGCCGAGGCTGGCCCGAGCGCCGAGCTGACCCGAGCTTTGAGCAACCTTGGCCTCGCCAGCCTCTTCGTGGGCGAGTTCGAGCTCGCACGCGGCCACCTCGAGGAGAGTCTGAGAGTCGGCAGCATCGCCGGGGCCACCAAGGCTATGGCCGGCTCCCTCATGGTCCTCGCCCTGGTCGCCTTCTTCACGGGCGATCTCGACGACTCGGAGGCTCGCGCCGACGAAAGCTTGAAGTTGGCAATGGAGTCGGGGGCCGCGAAGCTGGCGGGCTTCCTACAGGCCGGGCTCGGCGTAATCGCTCTCGAGCGTGGCGAACGTGCCAGTGCCCGAGAGCGCTTCCGGAGCAGCCTTGAGATGTCGGTCGAGATCGGCGACCGGCTCAACGTCGTCCTTCTCCTGGAGGCCCTCTGCCGGCTCGCCGCGGCAGAGTCGGCGTGGAGCGAGGCGCTTTTGCTCGGGGGGGCCGCCGAGGCGCTTCGAGACGCCACTGGCGCACGTTCCATCCCACTCTGGCAGGAGCGGGTGGAGGCGGCCTGCGGCACCGCCCGCGAGAGGCTGGGAGTGGAGGGTGGAAGCGCCGCTTTTGCCCGCGGGCGGTTGCTGGGCTACCAGCAGGCGGTGGTGCTGGCGCGCGAGCTATGCGCTGGGAGTGTACCCACCCAAAGCGCGGCGGAGCGCCGCGGCGAGCTGGCCTCGGGGCTGACCAGGCGGGAACTGGAGATCGCCGTCATGGTTGCGAGGGGAATGACCAACCGGGACGTCGCCGCGCGACTCTTCCTCTCCCAACGAACGGTCGAGGGTCACGTCGAGAACGTCCGCGGCAAGCTCGGATTCCACTCGCGGACACAGATCGCCACCTGGGTGGTGGAGAACCGGCTGAGCACCTGGCCCGCACCCGCGGAATAGTCCGCTGGTGGCGTCAGGCGACGCCGGAGAGATGAAGTCCTATCAAAACCACCCAGCCTGTGCGAGGGCTGTGAACGTGCGCCGTGTGAGCAGGGCGGCAACACCAATCAGCGGGTTCACAGCGGCAGTACAACGGTCGCCAGGGTCCTTGGTTTGCGCCCCGGCCCGGGTTCATTGAAAAGGAAGCGGCCGACAGCTCCGTTCAGCGCGGCCGCCATCTCTCCAAACTCCTCGTCGGAAAGGTTGAGGACCACCTGACGATATCCGACACCATCTCGCTCCAGGTCGATCTCCGGTCGGGCGAGGTAGCCTGCGAACTGGCGGATCAGGCCGGCGACGAAGGTCTCGAAATACCCGAGGTGCTCATCCCGCGTCGCCGTGGCCACGTCCTCCGCGGATAGTGACGCTCCTCCGGCTGTCAGGACGTAGGTCCTCTCCACGGCGCCACGGATGCGTCGTTCTGCCGCAACGGCGAGAACCCGCCCCTCATGGAGCCGCGCCAGGTGGCGGTAGATGGTTGCCTGGGGGACATCCGGCAGCGCGGCTGCGACCTGCTTCGGAGTCAGGCGCGGATGACCTGCAAAGGTGAGGATGATGCGGAGCCGCACAGGATGAAGAACGAGATTCGCTCTCTTCATTCGCAACAATGATACCATTATCAGATATGAGAACGATGCTTACAGAGGCCTTTCTCAAGGGTCAGCTTCCTTCGAACTTCCTGCTCTTGGTCCTGCCCCTGATAGTGATCGAGCTGGGGCTGGTCATCTTCGCCCTGGTCGACCTGGCCAAACCCGACCGCCGAGTCGTGGGCGGCAGCAAAATGGTCTGGGCACTCGTGATCGTCCTCGTCGGCACCATCGGCCCGATCGCGTACCTCCTTGCGGGCCGCAGGCAGGATTAGGACCGAGCGGAGGTTGGATCCTGCGATCGTCTGCCGAGGCCTGGTCAAGCGCTACGGCGAGATCACCGCGGTCGACAGGCTTGACCTCGAAGTCCCAAAGGGTTCGGTATTCGGATTCCTCGGGCCCAATGGAGCGGGCAAAACGACAACGATCCGGCTTCTGACCGGACTGGCCTGGCCCACCTCCGGGCGAGCCAGCGTGGCAGGGCTGGACCCGGCGGGAGGATCCCTCCAATTCCGCGGACGCATCAGTCACCAGGACCAGCAGGCGAAGCTGTACGGCTGGATGAGCGGCCGGGAACTCCTCGAGTTCGTGGGCAGTCTCTTTGGCCTGGGGGGAGCGAAGCTGAGCTCCCGCGTGGACGAGGTGCTCGAGAAGACCGGCCTTGTCGAATCGGCCCATCGACGCGTCTCGGCTTATTCAGGCGGCATGCGCGAGCGCCTCAACCTGGCTCAGGCGTTGGTGAACCGTCCTGAGGTGCTCTTCCTGGACGAGCCTGCCGCCTCCCTCGACCCGGCCGGTCGGCACGAGGTGCTCGATCTGCTCGCGGACCTGCGCGGCCAGACGACAGTCTTCATGTCGAGCCACATCCTGGAAGACGTCGAAAAGGTATGCGACCAGGTCGGGATAATCGACCGCGGCCGGCTCGTCGTGAACTCCTCTCTGGCCGATCTGCAGGCGAAGTTCGCAGAACCGGTATTCGCAATCGACATCGAAGCTGGGCCTGGCCATGAGGAGGCGGCTCTCATCGCCAAGCTCGAGCAGTGCGATCTGATCGACGCCGTGGTGAGGAGCGGGCGGACGCTTCGCGTTGCCGTCAAGGATCCTGACAGGGCGGGGAGCGAGATTCTCGTGATCCTTGGCGAGAGCCGCCTCGCGGTCACTCGTTTCGAGCGGCTCCGACCGAGCCTCGAGGACATTTTCCTTCGCCTGGTTGCGACGCCACCGGCGGCCAGCGGCACATGAGCGGTTTCGCCGTCCTCCTCAAGAAGGAGATCCGCGAGAACTGGCGCACCGGCCGGCTCCCCGTGGTGGCGGTGATCTTTCTCCTGTTCGGGCTGGCGTCACCCGTCATCGCCAGGTATACGCCGGAGATCGTCCGCTTGGCGGCAGGTCCGATCGCCATCCCGCTCCCCGCCCCGACGACGAGGGACGCGGTTGCACAATTGATCAAGAATTTGAACCAGGTAGGCGTTCTCACCGCGGTTCTTCTCGCGATGGGCAGTGTGGCGAGCGAGAAGGAGTCGGGAACGGCGGGCTTTGTCCTGACCAAGCCCGTGAGCCGCCTCGCGTTCCTGGCCGCAAAGTTCTGCGGGCTTGGGCTCACGATGGCGGTGGCGGTCGCCGTCTGCGGCCTTGCGGCGTACGCCTACACCGACATCCTCTTCGCTCCCCTCCCTGCGCCGGGCTACGTGCTCGCCTGCCTCGCGATGCTGCTGATCCTCCTCGAGATTGCAGCGATCACCTTCCTGGGCAGCGTCCTGATGCGAACATCGATCCCTGCCGCCGGGATCGGCGTGGCCGCCGTGGTGATCGCCGGCATCCTTGCGTCGGTTCCGCGAGTCGGGGACTTCACGCCCTTCGGGCTGAATCAGATGGCCCGGGACCTGGCCCTCGGTCAGGTGAGGATGGAGTGGCAGTGGCAGGTCGGGGCGAACTTGGGAGTCCT
>JAYUBK010000075.1:0-2245 GCA_043740835.1 Chloroflexota bacterium | reverse complement strand
ACCCCAGCGTCAAGAATGCGATGGGCGACCCGGTGGCCTACAAGCTGGAGCCGGGGCCGAGCACGCTGTCCTTCTACCAGGCGGACGCCCACGCGCTGAAGCGGGCACTCTTCACCACCAAGAACCTCTGGGTGACGAGCTATGACCAGGCCGAGATGTTCCCGGCCGGGGACTACGTCAATCAGAGCACCGGCGGCGGGGGACTGCCCGAATACGTGAAGTCCAACCGCGCGCTCGAGAACAGCGACGTCGTCCTCTGGCACTCGTTCGTGGCGCACCACATTCCGCGCCCAGAGGACTGGCCGGTAATGCCCGCCACGCTTCTCGGTTTCCACCTCAAGCCAACGGGTTTCTTCGACGGTAACCCCGGCCTCGACATGCCGGAACTCGCGGACAACTGCTCACACACCGACGGTCAACACGACCACGACCACCACAACGGTCACTAGACGGATGGGAGAAGAACGAATGGCAGCAGAACCTGTGGTGGCCGTCGGCCCCTCGGCGGCGGGAGCGGCCGGTCAAAACCTTCAAAGTGGCAGGCTCACGATGCCGGAGGTCTTCGCTCAGTCGGTCGCCAACATGGCGCCCAGCGCGGCGATGGCCCTGCTTCCTCTGCTGGTCTTCACGACCGCGGGCAACGGAACCTGGCTGTCATTCGTGGTCGCGGCAATCGTCATGCTCTGCGTCGGCTACTGCGCTGCCCAGTTCGGGCGCCGAATCAACTCCGCCGGCTCCTTCTACGTCTGGGTCAGCCGCGCGCTGGGCCCGGGCTTCGGTCATGCCGCGGGATGGGGCCTGCTGCTCGGGTATGTCGGGACCGGAGTCGCGGTTGTTTACGGCTTCGCCATCTACGGCGGCGACTTCCTGATTCGTGCCCATCTGCCCGGGGACAACGGCGTCATTTTGATCGTCCTTTTCGCCGTCGACCTCGTGCTGGCCACAGTCCTCGCCGGCAGGGACATGAGCCTTTCGGCCAAAACCTCCCTGATCCTCGAGGGTCTCTCGGTGACAGTCATCCTGATCCTCTGCGTCGCCACCTGGATCCACCGAGGCGGTGTCATCGACGGCAGCCAGTTCGCGCTGAAGGGGGTTTCGGGTCCGGGCGTGGTCGTCGGTGTGGTACTCGCGATCTTCGCGTTCGTCGGTTTCGAGAGTGCGGGATCGCTGGGTGTGGAGTCGAAGGATCCGTTCCGCAACATCCCCCGGGCGATCCTCTGGAGCGCGTTCCTGGTCGGCATCTTCTACCTCGTCGCAAGCTATTCGCAGGTCTTCGGGTTCCAGGGCGCAAATACCAAGGACGCGGCCGGCAACATGATCGCCGGGCTCGCCGTGAGCGGCGCTCCGCTTCCGGACCTGGCCGACAAGACCGGCATTGGGATCTTCGCCTACGCCATCGACCTCGGCATCGTCTGCAGCATGTTCGCGTGCACGCTGGCCTGCATCAACGCCGCCGCCCGCGTGCTCTACACCATGTCCCACGACGGAATGGGCCACTGGTCGCTGGGTAGCATCCATCCGGTCCGCCGCACCCCTCACGTCGCCATCTACGTCGTCGCCGTCCCGATGCTGGTGGTGCCGATCATCACCCAGATAGTCAAGACCTCACCGGTCACTGCGACCGGCTGGGCGGGCAGCGTCGCCGTGTACGGGTTCATGCTCGCCTACGCGCTGATCTCGGTAGGGGCGCCCATCTTCCTGAGGCGTTCCGGCGTCTCATCCCCCCTGACCTGGGTGCTGGGGATAGTCGGAGTGCTGGTGATGCTGTTCGTGTTCTGGGCGAACTGGATCCCGCAGACCATCCCCGGGGGCGCCTTCCCCGAACTGACGGCCGGCTACCAGTACCTGCCGTACATCTTCCTGGCCTGGGTGATCGTGGGCGTCGCTTACTACTTGATCTGGAAGTCCCGGAACCCGGAAAAGGTCGAGAAGGTCGGCTCTACCTTCCAGACGCCGGACGAGGCGGTCGCCTAGTCGGGTTGAGCAGGATCTGTCTTTACCGAGGGGTCAGGACTCGAGGGAGCCCAGCGATTCCGGAAGGATCTGGCCGCCGTCGACCACGATCGCGACGCCCGTGAGGTAGGCGGCCTCATCACTGGCCAGAAAAAGGACTGTGTTGGCCACGTCATCGACCGTGCCCAGCCTCCTGAGCGGGATCGCCGCGGCCATCCGGCGTTCGTACTCGTCGCCCAGGTCGGCCAGTCCCTCGGTCTTGATATTGCCGGGGAGTACGGCGTTGACCGTG
>JAYUBK010000074.1:0-7562 GCA_043740835.1 Chloroflexota bacterium | reverse complement strand
CCTTTCCTCGCCTGTCGTCGTCAAGGTCGTCTCGGCCGATCTGCCGCACAAGACCGAGGCGGGCGCGGTGCGGACCGGCATCACTTCCGCAGCCGAAGCCGCCCTCGCCCACGATGCGGTGCTTGCGGCGGCTCACGCCTACCGCCCGGACCTTGTCATCGAGGGCGTGCTCATCGCCGAGCAGGTCGTCGGCGGCATCGAGCTGATTGCGGGGGCCTTCAGCGACCCCCAGTTCGGGCCGATGGTGCTCGTCGGCGCGGGCGGGGTGCTGGTGGAGGTCATGCAGGACGTCGCGCTGCGGCGGGCACCGATCACCGAGGATGAAGGGATGGAAATGCTGGCCGAGCTCCGCTCGAGCGCCGTGCTCGACGGGGTCCGGGGCCGTCCGCCGTCCGACCGCCGGGCCGCCGCCAGGGTGCTCGCGGCGCTGAGCCGGGTCGCCGCTGGAATGGGCCGGGGCGAGGTTGACGTCAACCCGCTCTTCGTTCTCCCCGAGGGTCAAGGCGCCGTCGCCGCCGACGCGCTGGTGGCGTTCGATTGATCCGCGACAGGATCGCCGCCATCGCCGGGGTTGCCGAGTCCGACCTGGGCGTCGTCGGCCCAGACCGCACCCAGCTCCAACTCCAGGCGCAGGCCGCGAAGCTGGCACTGGAGGACGCCGGACTGACCACGAAGGATGTCGACGCCGTCTTCTGCACCGGGGATGCGTACACCTGGAGCCACCCGATGGCCATCGCCGAGTACCTGGGCATCACGCCCCGGTTCACCGACGGAACCAACATCGGCGGATCCTCCTTCGACGCACACGTTGGACACGCCGCCGCAGCAATCGCGATGGGCCTCAGCGAGGTCGCGCTGATCACCTACGGCAGCACTGCACGCTCTCAGCGCAGCCGCTCCCTTGGACGCGCGGGCGACATCCGCCTTTCGCAGCAGTTCGAGGCCATCTGGGGCCTGCCGACGCCGGTCGGCGCCTATGCGCTGGCGGCGCGCCGGCACATGCACCAGTACGGCACCACGCCGGAGCAGCTGGCCGAGGTCGCGGTCGCAACGCGCAAGTGGGCCGGACTCAATCCGAAGGCGTACTACCGCGACCCGATCACCGTCGCGGACGTCCTCGCCTCGCCTTACATCGCTGAGCCGCTGCACCTCCTGGATTGCTGTCTCGTGACCGACGGCGGAGGCGCCGTGGTCGTCGTGAGCGCGGAGAGGGCTCGCTCCCTGCCCAAGCCGCCGGTCTGGGTGCTCGGCCACGGTGAGTCGCACACGCACCTGACCATCGCCAACATGCCCGATCTGACGGTCACGCCTGCTGCGCAGAGCGGTCCGCGCGCCATGGGCATGGCGGGCGTCACCCACTCCGACTTCGACGTCGTCGAGATCTACGACTCCTTCACCATCACGGTCCTGCTGACGCTGGAGTCCCTCGGCTTCTGCGGGCCCGGCGAAAGTGGGCCCTTCGTCTCTGGCCAGCGCACCGCGCCGGGGGGCGACTTCCCACTGAATACAAATGGCGGCGGCCTCAGCTATTGCCACCCGGGCATGTACGGCATCTTCCTGCTCATCGAGGCAACCCGCCAATTGCGCGGCGAGTGCGCCGAGCGCCAGGTCGAGGGCGCCCGCCTCGCCCTCGTCAACGGCACCGGCGGAGTCCTCAGTTCGACGGCGACCCTGGTGCTGGGGAGGGACTGAGTTGACCGACAACCCGCGACCGCGTCCGCACATCGACTCCGACACCCGGACCTTCTGGGAAGGGACCCGGGAGGGTGAGCTGCGGCTCCAGCGATGCCGCGGCTGCGCGAACGTGATCTTTTACCCGCGCTCGGTCTGCCCACGGTGCATGTCCGACGACATCGAGTGGTTCGCCGCCAGCGGCAAGGGCAGCATCCATTCCTTCGTCGTCGTCCATCGCGCGCCGCCGGGCTTCCAGGACGATGTCCCCTACGTCGTCGCCCTTATCGATCTTGTCGAGGGCCCGCGCATGATGAGTCGCATCTCCAGCGCGGATCCGGCTTCGGTGAAGGTCGGCCAGAGCGTCACAGTCGTCTTCGAGTCCTTCGACGAAGAGATCACCCTGCCCCTGTTTCGACAATCGTGAGGAGAGCTGAATGAGGTTCGATAACCGCGTCGTCGTGATCACCGGCGGCGGTCGTGGCATCGGCGCCGCAACCGCCGTTCGTTTTGCCTCGGAAGGCGCCGCCGTCGTTGTCTCCGACATGGATGCGGCTCCTGCCGAGGAGACCGCCGAGAAGATCCGCAAAGAAGGGGGGAAGGCCGCCGCGATCGCCTGCGACGTAACTCAGAAGGACTCCGTGGAGTCCCTCATCGAGGGGGCGCTCAAGGAGTTCGGCAAGCTCGACACGCTGGTCGCCTGTGCCGGCATAACCCGCGACAATCTCATCTACAAGATGACGGACGAGGACTGGGACTCCGTCATCGACACCCACCTCAAGGGCACCTTCCTCGCCGCGCGGGCGGCGCAGAAGGCGATGGTCCCGAACAAGTACGGAAAGATGGTCTTCCTGAGCTCCACCTCGGCTCTCGGCAACCGCGGCCAGACGAACTATTCGACAGCCAAGGCCGGCCTCCAGGGCATGGCACGGACGCTCGCCATCGAGCTCGGGCCGTACGGCGTCAACGTCAACGCCGTCGCCCCCGGCTTCATCGAGACGCGGATGACCCAGATGACGGCGGAGAGGATGGGCATGGACTTCGAGCAGTTCAAGCAGGGTGCCGCATCGCAGATCCCGGTTCGCCGCGTCGGGCAGCCCGAGGACATCGCGTCCGCCATCGCCTATCTCTGCAGTGATGAGGCGAGCTTCATCAGCGGGCAGACTCTTTACGTGCGTGGAGGGCCGTAACGCCGCAGGCGCATCGCCCGATCGGCTGGGAGGCGATCGCCGACGCCGGGGCGCTGCGCGTCGTCGGGCTGCGGCTGGCCGCGGGCCAGCGCGTGCAGGAGCATCGCAACGCGATCCCGGTGGCGGTGATCGTCACCGCGGGCAGCCTCCATTTCACGGACGGTAAGCAGGAGGGCGTCGTCGATGCGGGAGGGCTGTTCCTGATCGACCCCGGCGAACGCCACTCCTACTGGGCCGACGTCGAGACCGCCGCCTACCTCGTCTTCGCGGGGCTCCAGGGCGTCAGGTCTAGGCCCTGGACGCTACGCGAGCGCTGAGTTCTTCATGAACTCGACGATCACCCAGGCCAACTCCTCGGGCGCGTCCTCCTGGAGGAAGTGACCGGCGCCGGCGATGGTCACGTGCACCTGATCGCGTGCGCCGGGCACCAGCTTTCGGAAGGGCCTGTCGCCGCCCGCGGTGATCGGGTCACGGTCGCTGAAAGCGCACAGGAACGGTTTCTCCCAATGAGCCAGCACTTCCCAGGCGCGTTTGTTCGCCGCGGCGGCAGGATCGTCGGGAGAGGCGGGGACGAGCAGCGGGAACTGGCGCGCCCCGGCCTTGTGCTCCTCGGTCGGAAAGGGAGCCTCATAGGCGGCGATTACCTCCGCCGAGAGGTCCTTCTGGCAGCCCCCGCGGATGATCGAGCCCGCGGGAAATTCAGGCACCTCCTGGCTGAATCGGAGCCAGGCCGCGAAGGCTTCGCCGAGGTCCTGGTCTCCGGTAGGGAGGCCGGTGTTGGCGGCGACGATGCGGCTGAATCGCTCGGAGTGCTCGGCCGCGAGCCGGAGACCGATGAGGCCGCCCCAGTCCTGCCCCACGAGTGTGATGTCGCGAAGGTCGAGCTGCTCGATGGCCTCCGCCATCCAGGCGACGTGGGCGGCGTAGGAGTAATCGTCGCGCTTCAATGGCTTGTCGGACCGCCCGAAGCCGACCAGGTCGGGGGCGATGACCCGCAACCCCGCCCCGGTGAGGAGGGTCACCATCTTCCGGTACAGATAGCACCAACTCGGCTCGCCGTGCATGAGGAGGACCACGGGGCCCTCACGGGGACCTTCGTCGAGATGGTGCACGCGGACGCCATCCCCGACCGTCAGGTAGTGGGGCTCGAACGGGAAGCCGGGAAGACCCAGGAAGCGATCGTCGGGGGTTCTCAGGAGTTGCATTGAAGCGCTGAAAGGGTAGCGCCCCGGCAACCGCCGGACGTGCTCGCCCTTCCGCTTCCGCTTTACTAAGGCTCGATGTCATTTGTTGTGAGTGCCAGTTGAGGGCCGCCTGGCCAGGAACCCACCATCCCCTGGGCGCAACCTGGGACGGTGAGGGTGCGAACTTCGCCATCTTCTCCGAACACGCCGAATGGGTCGAGTTGGTCCTTTTCGATGAAAACGGGAGCGCCTCCGCCTCGTATGAACTGGCCGAGCGCAGCGACCTCTGCTGGCACGGCTACGTGTACGGAGTCAGCCCCGGGCAGCGCTATGGCTTCCGAGTCCACGGGCCCTACGAGCCGGCCAACGGGCTTCGCTACAACCCGAACAAGCTTCTTCTCGACCCCTACGCGAAGGCGATCGAGGGCGAGATCACCTGGGGCCAGGCCGTCTTCGGCTACAGCTGGGAAAAGGGCGACGACGTCCGCGACGACACGGACTCGGCCCCGGCAATGCCCCGCTCGATAGTCGTCGACCCCTATTTCCCCTGGGGGGACGACCGCAATCCAAAGGTCGCCTGGGCGGACACGATCATCTACGAGGCTCACGTGAAGGGGTTCACGAAGCGCCATCCCGAAATTCCGGAGGAGCTTCGCGGCACCTACGCCGGCCTCGCGCACCCCGTCGCCATCGATCACCTCCTGCGTCTGGGCGTCACCTCGGTCGAGCTGATGCCGGTCCACCACTTTGTCGATCCCCAGCATCTCCTCGACCCCGGCCTCCGCAACTACTGGGGATACGACTCGATCGGGTACTTCGCCCCGGAGGCGCGGTATTCGTCCTCACGAGAGGCCGGGGCGCAGGTGCACGAATTCAAGGCAATGGTTCGTGCGCTCCACCGTGCCGGTCTCGAGGTGATTCTCGACGTCGTCTACAACCACACCGCGGAAGGCGACCACCGAGGCCCTACGCTCAGCTTCCGGGGCATCGACGGGGCGGCTTATTACCGCCTTTCGGAAGAGGACCGCCGCTACTACTGGGACGTCACCGGCTGCGGCAACACCCTCAATGTGCGCCAGCCCCAGACGCTGCAGCTGATCATGGACAGCCTCCGCTACTGGGTCGAGGAAATGCACGTCGACGGCTTCCGTTTCGACCTCGCGTCCGCGCTGGCCCGCCAGTTCTACGACGTGGACCGCCTGTCGACCTTCTTCGACACCATCCATCAGGACCCGACGCTCTCCCAGGTCAAGCTCGTCGCCGAGCCCTGGGATGTCGGTCCCGGCGGCTACCAGGTCGGCAACTTCCCCGTCCGCTGGGCGGAATGGAACGGACGCTACCGGGACACCGTGCGCGACTACTGGCGCGACCGCGCGGGCGGCGTGTCAGACCTCGCGTACAGGCTGACGGGATCGTCGGACCTCTACGAGGCGGACGGGCGGCGGCCGTCGGCGAGCATCAACTTCGTCACAGCGCATGACGGATTCACACTCCGCGACCTCGTCAGCTACGACGACAAGCACAACGAGGGCAACGGCGAGAGCAACCAGGACGGGACTGACGACAATCGCTCCTGGAACTGCGGCACCGAGGGTCCCTCCGACGATGCGTTCGTCAACGACCTCCGCGGCCGCCAACAGCGGAACTTCCTGGCCACCCTGCTGCTCTCGCAGGGTTGCCCGATGCTGCTCTCGGGCGACGAGATCGGGCGCACCCAGGGTGGCAACAACAACGCTTACTGCCAGGACAACGAGATCTCCTGGCTCGACTGGGAGAACGTCGACCAGGCTCTTTACGACTTCACCCAGCGGATCATCCAGCTGCGGCAGTCGCAGCCGGTCCTGCGTCGCCGGCGCTTTTTCTCGGGCGCGGTGGGGCGCGGCCACGCGCGCAAGGACGTGGCCTGGTTCCGGCAGGGCGGACAGGAGATGCGGGACGGCAACTGGCGCAGCCGGACCCAGTCCTCCCTCGGGATGCTCTTGAACGGCGACCTCATCCCTGAGCGCTCTGAGCGCGGCGACCGCATCACCGGCGACACGCTGCTCGTCTATTTTCACGCGGGATCGGATCCGATCATCTGGACTCTCCCCGGTCCGGCCTGGGGAGCGCAATGGGAGATCCTCGTCGATACGGCCTTGCCGGCGGAGGCCGCCGGGGCGAGGCGGATGGCGTCCACCGAGCAGTTCGAGGCAGCTCCGCGTTCTGTTGTCGTGCTCCGCCGCCTCCAGGCCAACGGCGAACTGCAGCGGTAAACAAAAGGAAATGCCTCCTTCAAACCGGCGCCGGCGGCCTGGGCCCACCCGGCAACCCCGGTCAAGCCGGGTTCACCCGAGCCTAGTCGAGAAGGCTTACGTCGACGTCCCTGAAGCGCGCCGGGGGTGCGATTCCGGCCCTGTGGATGTCCTTCAGCAGCGAGAGGATGTAGCGGGCGCCGGCCAGGTTCGCCCCATGCTTGCGCGTCAGCTTTTGGATCGCCTGCAGCTTCATGACGTCCCGCGGCGAGTAACGCCGGCGGTTTGTCGTCGTGCGCTTGGGCTTGACCATTTCGAGGTGCTCGTAAACCATCAGAGTCCGGGGGTGCGACTGGAGCATCTCGGAGGCCACGCCGAGCGTGTAGATCGGCTTGTCGATGTCGACTAGCGGGTGGCGAGCAGGGACTTTGTTTTCCATATGTCCTGATGTCACTGAGTCAAGCGAGACTAGTAGAAAAGATTATAGCAAAACTATCCCATTAAATCCGGTTGCGTTTGACCGCCTGAACTGGAACGGTCTCGCCTGGAGTGGGAGCATTTGGCCACGTGAATAAGAGGGAGACCGGCAGACCGGCAGGGCTGACCGCCTTTCATCAGGCGATGGCCGAAATCGTCGCCAGTCTCGATCTCGACCAGACCCTGGCGGCAATAGCCCGGGCCGTCACGCGCGTCGTCGAGTGCGATATCGGCGCCATCTTCCTCGTGGACGAAGGCACGGGCGACCTCGTGATCCGGGCGACCCACGGCAGCCGGCGCCCGGAGTGGGACGGCCTCCGTCTGAAGGAACGGGGGGTCAACCGGATGGTGGTTCGCACGGGACGGGTGGAGCGGATCGACGACTACCAGGCGCTGCCATTAGAGGCCCAGATCGACAGCCCGATCGTGCAGGCCGAACCTCTTCGTTCGACGATCGTCGCCCCTGTCCACCGACGCCGGAGGAGGCTGGGTGCGATCGGGGGCTACCGGCGCGAGGTCAAGCCGTTCACCAGGGATGACGAGTTCTTGCTCGGCCTCCTTGCAGACCAGGCCGCGATCGCGCTCGACAACGCTTTCGCATACCAGGAGCTGGCGGCAACGCGGAGCCGGTTGGAGGCGCTGATCGCGCTGACCGACGCCATCTGGCGGCCCCTGCCCTTCCGCCAGATCGCGACGCTCGTCGTGGCCCAGGTGGCAAGAATTCTGCCCGGCATCGAGTGCCTCGTGGCGGTGGTCGAGCCGGAGCGCCCGCACCTCCTGGAGTTTGTGGCCGGCACGCCCGGCTGGGC
>JAYUBK010000073.1:0-7565 GCA_043740835.1 Chloroflexota bacterium | reverse complement strand
CTTCCATGCCGAGGATGTGACCGCGACGGCTGCTGAGGTCGCCGATCACGTCGCCCATGTGCTCCTCGGGCATCGACACCTCGACCTTCATGACCGGCTCGAGAAGAATCGGGTCGGCCTTGCGTAGAGCATCCTTGATACCCAGCGAACCGGCGATTCCAAACGCCATCTCGCTCGAGTCGACCGAGTGATAGGAGCCGTCCACGAGGCGGACGATGATGTCGAGCACCGGGTAGCCGGCCACAACGCCGGTCTTGAGCGCCTCCTCGATCCCCTTGGCGACCGAGGGGATGTACTCGCGCGGAATGGCTCCGGCCCGGATCTTGTCCTCGAAAACGTAGCCCGTGCCACGTTCGCCGGGCTGAACCTCGAGCTCGACATGGCCGAACTGGCCCTTGCCGCCGGACTGGCGGATATGGCGGCCGGTGCCCTTGGCGGGGCGCTTGATGGCCTCCTTATAGGCGACCTGCGGTTTGCCGATGTTGGCGTCGACCCCGAATTCGCGCGTGAGGCGGTCGACGATGATCTCGAGGTGGAGCTCGCCCATGCCCGCGATGATGTTCTGGCCCGTCTCCTCATCCGTGTGGACACGGAAGGTCGGGTCCTCCTCGGAGAGGCGCTGAAGGGCTCCGCCCATCTTGTCAAGGTCGAACTTCGTCTTGGGCTCGATGGCGACCGAGATGACGGGCTCCGGAAAGATGATCGTCTCCAGGAGGATGGGCCTCTCCTCGTCGGCAAGGGTGTCCCCCGTCGTCGTCGCCTTGAGGCCGACCGCGGCGGCGATGTCGCCCGGGAACACCTCTTCGACGTCCTCGCGCTTCATCGCGTGCATGCGCAGGATGCGGCCGATCCGCTCGCGCCGGCCGTTGCTGACGTTCATCACCGAGGAGCCGGCCTTCAGGCGCCCCGAGTAGACACGGAAGAACGTCAGCTTGCCGACGCCCTGGGGATCCATCTGGATCTTGAACGCGAGGGCGCTGAAGGGTTCGTTCTCGTCGGGATGACGGACAACCAGGGAGCCGTCCTTGGGATTGATGCCCTCGACGGCCTTCACATCCGCGGGCGAGGGCAGGAAGTCGACGACGGCGTCGAGCATGGGCTGCACGCCGCGGTTGCGGAGGGCGGCACCACAGAGCACCGGGACCAGGAAGCCCCCGACGACGCCCTTGCGGATGGCGGCGACGATCTCGTCGCGCCCGACGCCCTTGCCTTCGTCCTCGAGGTACTGCTCCATGATCGTCTCGTCGAAATCGGCGCAGGCCTCGATGAGGTCATGCCGGTGCTTGGCTACCAGCTCGTCCATCCCGTGCGGGATCTCGTTGGACTCGATGTTCTTGCCCTCGTCATCCGTGTACTGGATGGCGCGCAGGTTGATTAGGTCGATCATCCCCTCGAACTTCTCCTCGGCGCCGATCGGGAGCTGGATGGCGACCGCGCGAGCTCCGAGGCGGGTTCGGATGGAGTCGAGAGCCCCGTAGAAGTTGGCCCCCATGCGGTCCATCTTGTTGATGAAGGCGATGCGAGGCACGCCATACCGATCGGCCTGGCGCCAGACGGTCTCCGACTGCGGCTCGACGCCGGCGACGGCATCGAAAACGGCGACGGCGCCGTCGAGGACGCGGAGGCTGCGCTCGGCTTCCACGGTGAAGTCAACGTGTCCGGGCGTGTCTATGATGTTGATCACGTGGTCGCGCCACATGGTGGTTGTCGCGGCTGACGTGATGGTGATCCCGCGCTCCTTCTCCTGGACCATCCAGTCCATCGTCGACGCCCCTTCGTGGACCTCGCCCGTCTTGTGGATCTTTCCGCTGTAGAGAAGAATCCTCTCGGTGGTCGTGGTCTTACCGGCGTCGATGTGCGCCATGATCCCGATGTTTCGGATTCGCTCGAGGCCGATCTTGCGATCAGACATTTTCATTGCCACGGCTGAGATTTCGATCGCCCCCTCGGTCAGTACCGGAAGTGGCTGAAGGCTTTGTTGGACTCGGCCATCCGATGGGTCTCTTCCTTGCGCTTGACAGTCGCGCCGACGTTGTTGCTGGCGTCGAGCAACTCGTACGCGAGCTTTTCCGCCATCGACTTGCCTGCACGCTGGCGCGCGAAGCGCACCAGCCACCGTCGGGCCAGTGCGAGCCGTCGCTCGGGGCGGATCTCGACCGGCACCTGGTAGGTTGCCCCACCGACGCGACGGGGCTTCACCTCCAACTGGGGAGTCGCGTTGCGGAGCGCCGACTCGAACACCTCGAGGGGCTCCTTCTTGGCCTGCTTGCCGGCACGCGTCAGAGCCTCGTAGACGATGCCCTCGGCGACGGAGCGCTTGCCGCTGTGCATGACGATGCTGACGAACTTGGCGATCGCCTCCGAGTTGTAGATGGGATCGGGCGCGATCCGACGCTTGACCGGACGGTTGCGACGAGGCATTAGGCCTTCTTCGCCTTTTCGCGCTTGGCGCCGTAGCGGGAGCGTCCCTGCTTTCGGTTCTTCACGCCCGACGTGTCGAGCGTGCCGCGAATGATGTGGTATCGGACACCCGGGAGGTCCTTGACGCGGCCGCCGCGGATGAGCACGACGGAGTGCTCCTGGAGGTTGTGACCAACGCCGGGGATGTAGGCCGTGACCTCGATGCCGGTGGTCAGGCGCACCCGGGCGACCTTGCGCAACGCCGAGTTCGGCTTCTTGGGCGTAGTGGTGTAGACGCGCACACACACACCCCGGCGCTGCGGCGACTCCTTGAGCGCCGGCGCCTTGGACTTCTTGACGAGCTTCTGCCGGCCGATCCGGATCAGTTGCTGGATTGTAGGCAAGAGTCTCTCCGAACTAGGTTCTTCATCCCAGCAAGCAACGGCCGGCTGGGCAGCAAGCGATGAGTATAGCGCGAACGGAAACCCGGCAGAAGAGCGGAATCCAGTGTCAAAGCCGGGGCGAGTTGCCCAGTTTAGGGAAGTTTGCGACCAGGCCTATGCCCCCTTCCCGGTGAGCGAGATCTCGGTCGCGAACAGATCGCCGGGCCAGTCGTCGAGCGGTGTCGTCGTGAGACCGGCGACACTCGACCGCCGGAGCGTCAGGGCCTCCGCCTGGTAGAGGAAGGCCACCGGGGCGTCCTCGACAAGGAGCTGCTGGGCCTGCGCGTAAGCCTGCCGGCGCCGCGCCGCGTCCACCTCCCCATCCCCCGCCGCGACAAGTTTGTCGTAGGCCGGATTCGAGTAGCGACTGGCCTGGCCGCGGAACACTTCCGTCATGAAGAGGTCGAGGAAATCCTGGGCGTCGGCGACATTGGCGATCCACCCCGCCGGCCCTGCGACCTGGAAGTCTCCACTGGCGAGCTTCTTGGTGACCGCCTGGCTCGGCAGAACGTCGAGACTCAGCGTGACTCCCAGGTTCGCCTTGACCTGGGCGGCGATGAACTCGGCGATGAGACGGTCCGGCTGGAGATCGCGGACGAGCAGGTGGATAGGCTCGAGCTCGGAGGCTGGCGCCCCTGAAGCCTCGAGATCGGCCCGGGCCGCGGCCGGGTCGAAGCGCTGCGGGATGAGGCCGGGTCGGTAGCCCTGAAGTCCTTTCGGGATGAGGCTGGTGGCCAGGATCGCGTCCCCGCCGAACAAGTCCCGGACCAGCGCCTCGCGGTCGACGGCCTTCGCCATGGCGAGCCGCACCCGGGATCTGTCGAAGGGCGCGCGGTGGACGTTGAACTGCAGCCACCAGACCTCAAGCGACGGTGTCCGAGTCAGTCGCTCGCTGAGTGCTGCGTCATGCCGAACCGCGTCGGCCGCGTCGGGCCTGACGGTTGTGAGCTCCTCATCCCCCCTGGCAAACCTGCCCACGTCGGCGGCTGCGTCCCCCCGCGCGAAGAGCACGATCCTCGCCAAATGGGAGCGGCGGCCCCAGTAAAACTCGTTGGGCCGGAAGTTGAGCTGGCGTGGGGCCGAATCGGACAGCTTGAAGGGCCCATTGCCAGCCTTGGTTCCGTCCGCCCGCTCGGGAGCTGTGCCCGGCATTGTCACTGCCCACAGAAATTCGGCACTCGGATGTTCGAGAACGACCCGGAAGGCGGAGTCGTCCACGATGCCGATCCCAAGGCCGTCCAAGAAGGCGGGGATCTTGGCCGCGTCGTGCTTCGGATCCAGGTTCGCATAGGCGCCCGCGCCCTTTAACAGCGGCGCCAGGACCTCGGCGGCTGGCGCGTTGACCCGCGGATCGAGGAGCCGCCTCCACGCGTAAAGGAAATCCGCTGCCCGGACCGGCCTGCCATCGCTCCACCTCGCGTGGGGCCGAAGGCGGAAGTCGTAGGTCACACCGTCCGCGCCGACTGTCCAACCGACGGCGGCCGCCGGCACGACGTCCGAAAGGTCGGCGTTGGGCTTGGCCAGGGTCTCGAACATCAATCGCGATGCCCCGGAGTCGTAGACGGGCGCAAGAGCGGGGTCAAGGGTTGACGGCAGGGCCGCCATGGCGACGCGGAGAACCTGTGCTCCAGCCGTCGGCGAGGCGTTCGGCAAGGCGAGCGGCTGCTGGGTCTGACAGGCCAGCACCAGCAGGAGAAGGACCGGCACCGCCCGCCTCGGTGGCGCCACAGTCTCCCTACCTTATTAGCTGTAACGCTCCGAGCACCACCGCGAGGAGGATGAGGATGGCGCCTGCCGCCTTCGCGGATCTCTCCCGGGCCACCTCAGTGACCCGGCTGCCGAGGCGGAGACCGGCCTGGCTGGCGATGAAACCCTGCGCAGCGATGAGAACGATCGCGGGGACGAGCGGCAGGCGGAGAAGGCCGAGGCTGAAGCCGATCGCGAGCTCATCCAGGCTGATGGTCAGCCCGAGCCCGAGGACTGCCAATCCGCGTGCGCGGGCCAAGAGGACAATGCTCTCCTCCTCATCGTCGGCGTCGGAGCGGAGCATGAACACGCCCAGCCCGGCGATGAGGAGGATGGCCGCGTAGCCCGCGAAGCGCCCAATCAGCGCACCTGCCACCTGACCGATGGCAAGTCCGACGAGCGGCATCCCGGCCTCGAACGCCGTCATCACGAGACTGACGCGCAGGCGGTCGCGCGCGGGCAGGCCGGCGACGCCGAGCGCCGCGGCGACGGCGAAGGTGTCCACGCAGAGCGGAAGCACCAGGCCGACAAGGGTCAGGTAGGCGACCACGGCAGGCAGGTTACCCCCACGGGCCGATCAGCCCGGCAGCGAGCCGACTGGGTGTCTCTGGTGACCCTCTCGGCACCGTGCCTAGCGGCTGATAAGATCTACCCGCTTTGGCCGCGCCTGACGAACTGCTTCGTCTCGACAAGCTCGAGACTCACTTCAAGACGGGCGACGGGACGGTCAGGGCCGTGGACGGCGTCTCGTTCTCCATCCGACAGGGAAGGACCATGGGTCTGGTCGGCGAGTCCGGCTGCGGGAAGAGCGTGACCGCCCTCAGCATCATGCGACTCATCGAACATCCAGGAAAGATCGCCGGCGGGCGGATCTACTTCGAAGGCCAAGACCTCGCCAGCCTCGACATGGAGGAGATGCGGGAGATTCGCGGCAAGAAGATCGCGATGATCTTCCAGGAGCCGATGACCTCCCTGAACCCCGTATACACGGTGGGCGACCAGATCGCGGAAACGATCGTCCAACACGAGAACGTCTCTCGCAAGGTCGCAATGGCAAGGGCTGTGGACCTCCTTAAGGTGGTCGGGATCCCGTCAGCCGAGCGCCGCGTCGACGACTATCCGCACCACATGTCGGGCGGCATGCGCCAGCGGGTGATGATCGCGATGGCGCTCAGCTGCACCCCCAAGCTCCTGATCGCCGACGAGCCGACCACCGCGCTCGACGTGACGATCCAGGCCCAGATCCTCGATCTCATGCGCCAGCTCCAGAAGGAGTTCGGGATGTCGATCCTCCTCATCACCCACGACCTCGGTGTCGTGGCCCAAATGTGCGAGGACGTCGCCGTCATGTACGCCGGCCAGATCGTCGAGCAGACCGACGTCAACCAGCTCTTCCGCTCCCCCCAGATGCCGTATACGGAAGGGCTGCTGAGGTCGGTGCCACGCCTGGGAATGACCCAGAAGGACGCACTGGCCGCCATCCGCGGCATGGTGCCGAACCCTCTCAACTGGCCCAAGGGCTGCCGCTTCGCCCCGCGCTGCGAGTATCGCTTCGAGAAGTGCGACGAGCCGCCACCCCTGTTCGACGTCGGCGAGCAGCTCTCCAAATGCTGGCTCTGCGAGAACGGCCGCCGGCCGGTTAGCACACCGGGGATGAAAGTTGGAGAGAAGCCGGCGTGAGCGACCGACTCCAACCGGGCGACCCGCCCCAGCACGAAGGGCCGGACGAGGGGCAGCCGCCAAACCAGGTCCTCGAGGGTCCGATCGCCGACGAGGAGGCGGGCCGCAACCCGGACGGCGGCACCCCTCACCGCGCCGTTACCAAACCCGGCGAGAAGGTCATCCTCTCGATAAAGGACCTCACCAAGCATTTCCCGGTCCGCCAGGGATTCCTCCAGCGGATCGCCGGCTACGTGAAAGCTGTCGACGGCGTCAGCTTCGACGTCCACGAGGGCGAGACGCTGGGACTCGTCGGCGAGTCCGGGTGCGGCAAGTCGACGCTGGGCCGGACGATCCTGCGCCTCATCGAACCCACTTCCGGCCAGATCCAGTTCGAGGGCACCGACCTGGTAAAGGTGCCGAAGTCGAAGCTGAAGCCCTACCGGAAACGGATGCAGATGATCTTCCAGGACCCCATCGGCTCGCTCAACCCCCGGATGGGCGTCGGCGACATCGTGGGCGAGGGTCTGCTCGTCCACGGCATGAGGAGCCGCTCCCAGCGCGAGAGCGTGGTGAAGGACATCCTGCTCCGGGTCGGTCTCCGGCCCGAGTACGCCAACCGCTATCCACACGAGTTCTCGGGCGGGCAGCGCCAGCGCATCGGCATCGCCCGGGCCCTCGCCCTGCGCCCGAACCTGATCGTCGCCGACGAGCCGGTCTCGGCCCTCGACGTTTCAATCCAATCCCAGGTCCTGAACCTGCTCGTGGACCTGAAGCGCGAGTTCAACCTCACCTACATCTTCGTTGCGCACAACCTGGCCGTCGTGTCCTACATCTCGGACCGAATCGCCGTTATGTACCTCGGCAAGATCGTGGAGCTCGCCGAATCCATCGAGCTTTACGCCAACCCCCTGCACCCCTATACGCAGGTCCTCCTCTCGGCGATCCCCGAGCCGGACCCGACGAAGCGGATGGAGCGCATCCCGGTATCGGGCGATGTACCGAGCCCATTCAATCCGCCGTCGGGCTGCCACTTCCGCACCCGCTGCCCCCTTGCCAGGGCCAAGGGCACCGCGGAAGGGATCTGCGCCGAGGAGGAGCCCCCGCTCATCGAGCACAAGTCGGGCCACTTCGCAGCCTGCCACTTCGCCGGCGAGAAAGCCCCGGCTGGGGAAATCGCCTGAGTCACGGGCGCTTGGCGCTTATTAGAAGTGGGGCTTAAGCCCCTCGCTATCTGGCAGACCCTCGCGAAGACTGGCTTATTTAGTAGGGGGGCTGAAGCCCCTCCGAAATCGCGGACCTCGCGATTTCTCGCCC
>JAYUBK010000072.1:0-2265 GCA_043740835.1 Chloroflexota bacterium | reverse complement strand
CTCTGTCGATGCGATCACGTAGCCGCCACCTCCTCTTGAGAAGGTCAGGGTCGGGCCCGATCTGCGCGATCGCACGCTCCACCACGCGCAGGGCGGCGACCGGATCGCGCAGCCGCCATTCCAATAGCACCGCCTTGCGGCGCGCTATGACCAGCTCGGCATCAAGAGACGCGGCGCCATCATTCATCTCCGCTGCCACCCGGTAGGCGCGCCAGGCTGCCGGGCGATTGCGGCGCCTTTGCAGCCAGCGGGCAAGTGACAGCCAGTCGCAGGCTTCCATGGAGCTGTCCTGGCCGCGAACCCGGCGGAGCAGGCGGTGGAGCAGATGCTGGAGGCTGAGGACGTCCTGGCGGTTGTGCTCGAGGGCGCTTTCGAGGTCGCGCGACCACCCGCTGCGAAGGAAGTCGAAGTAGCACTGGGGGATCAGCTCACCAGGAATGTCGTTCTCGCGCTCGAAGCCCAGTAGGCGTTCCTCGACCGCTTTCAGGGTGCAGCTGCCGAGGCGGGCGCGGAGTAGCGCCCGGCTCAGGTGCAGGAGGTCCAAATGCACTCCCACCGCCAGCTCACCCGGCATCCGGTTGAGTGTCCACCGCGTTCTTAGCAGTGGAAGGTCGAAAGAAGCGCCATTAAACGTCGCAATCCCCGGAGTCAACCGCAGCTCGGTGTCGAGGGCGAGAAGGAAAGAAGGCTCGTCACCCGGCTCAGGCAGGAACAGCTGTACCAGTTCGATGCCGTGCGGATGGGCCCGAGCGATGGCGACGGTGAACGCGTAGGTCCCGGTGCCGCCGGCGAGCCCCGTCGTCTCGGTGTCCAGGAAGCAGAAACCATTCGGGTCGACCCCGCCGAGCAGGTCGTGCGGGGGACCCGGGCGCAGGCGCCCGACCGGAAGCACCTCCGACCAGCGCCAGGCGATGCCAAGGTCGGTCTCGTGGGCCTCAAAGCCGGCGGGGAGCCGGCGCCGCCCGGGGTCCGGCCGCGAAGCCGGCCGGGTGCCGCCACTCAGGAGGGCAAGGCGTTCGCGTAAAGAAGGTCGAGGCACGCGGACTTGGCTCCTTGGACGAGGTGAAGGGGACCGATGCAGGACGGGCAGCCGTTCTCGCAGGGACAGCCCTGGATGAGGTCGGCCGCGGAGTGGAGCAATTCAAGGTGGATCTCGTGGAGCCGGGCGGCATAGCCGATGCCGCCGGCGTAGACCTCGTAAACGGTGACGGTGGGACGCTGTGTGAATGGCGAGCGCACCTCGGCGACGGCGCCGAGGTCGCGGGGGTCGCACATGAGGCGCAGCGACGCAACGTGACGGAGGGAGTGGGCGAGTCCCTGGAGTCCGGCCTCCATGTCGTCGCGGGCGACAGTCCCGGCCACCCTCTCATCAACACTCGTCCACCACGCCGTGGTATGCAGCGTCTGCTCCGGGATGCTGATGGGCCCGGACCCGATGTTCTCGTGCGTGTGAAAACGCACCTTCTTGAAGACCGTCGCCAGGGAGGTGATCTTGACCTCGCCGTGGCTGGAGTCGAATCCCTCGCCCACCGGGCCGCCGAAGCGATCGAGGACCTTGACCTGCAGGGAGTTGAGTGCCGTCGTGTAGTAGTCGACGTTGACGGGGTGCAGGTACGCCTTCTTCTCGCCCCAATCGAGCCGGTCGACGTGGTACTGGGCCCCGTCCTGGAGGTAGATGGCCTCCTCATGGAGCATCGTCGGCGCCGAGAACTGGTCGATCTCGCCGACGACCTCGGGTCGCGGCTGCGAGGTGTCGATGATGACGACGTTGTCGGCCAGCACGCGGCGCAGGTTCACCGCCTCGGCCGGGAAGGCGTCGCGGTTCCAGTGGTAACGGCCGGCGGAGAGATTGGCGCTGCCATCCTCGGCGAAGAGTTCGAGCAGGTCTTTGACGTCGGCGCGGCCGAAGTCCTCCTGCTCAGCGAATGGCAGTTCGAAGAGGGCTGCCTGGAGATGCCCCGCCTGGACGAGCAGGTTGTCGGGGTCGATGAGGCCCTCCTCCGGGCTGCTGGCCAGGAAATATTCCGGGTGACGGACGATGAACTGGTCGAGCGGGGCGCTGGAAGCGACAAACACCGCAACCGAGCCTGACTTCCGGCCAGCCCTGCCGAGCTGCTGCCAGGTCGATGCGATGGTGCCCGGGTAGCCGACGAGAACCGCGGCCTGGAGACTTCCGATGTCGACGCCCAGCTCGAGTGCATTGGTGCTCACGACGCCCAGGACCGATCCGTCACGAAGGCCGGCCTCGATCTCCCGGCGCCGCAA
>JAYUBK010000071.1:0-2271 GCA_043740835.1 Chloroflexota bacterium | reverse complement strand
TGAGTCAATGAGCCGGGTCTTCCTGCACGGTTTTGGACCGCGGTACGACCTGCCGATCTCGCTCGCTCTCTACCTTTTCGGAGGGGCGGCGGTCGTCGTCCTCTCGTTCGTGCTCGTCGTTGTCTTCGCCGGCGACACACTGGGTGAGGCGGCTGTCGATACGCCACGCTGGCGCGCTGCCTGGCTGGACCCACTTCTCAATTCAAAAGGGCTCCGTGCCGTCGGGAGCGCGTTCGGCCTTCTCTTCGTGACGCTGATCGTCGTCAGCGGCATATTTGGATCCCAGGAGCCGACGAAGAATCCGGCGGAATACCTCCTCTGGATCTACTTCTGGGCCGGGCTCGTGATCCTGAGTGGAATCGTCGGCAACCTGTGGGCGCTGTTCAGCCCCTGGCCGGCCGCCTACTGGTTGATCAGCAGAGCGCGCCTCCCGGCCGCACGACTGCTATCCGACAGGGTTGGCATCTGGCCTGCCGTGCTCGGGTTTTTCCTTTTTGCCTGCCTCGAACTGACCCTGGGGATCGCGAACCGGCCGAGCGTACTCGCGTCGGCCACGCTGCTCTATATCTGCGTGACCATCCTCGGGATGGCTCTTTACGGGCGCGATCGGTGGCTCGTACGGTGCGATCCGTTCACGGTGCTATTCGGGATCGTCGGACGCTTCGCGCCGTTGGAAATCGAGGCCACCAGGGGCGGTCGGTTGGAGGCTTACCTTCGCCCGTGGGGTACTGGCTTGCTGCGAGATGAGGAGCCAGGCTGGTCGTGGGTGGTCTTCGTCGTCCTGATGCTCAGCACACTCGCCTTCGACGGCCTTCTCGCGACAAGCGTCGCACGGAGCTATGTGGCGGTTACAGGTCCTCTCGCCGCCCCTTTCGGCGCCCCTGCGACGCCCGTGGTGAAGACGGTGGGACTGCTGCTCCTGACGACGGTCTTCGTCGCCGCCTTCGTCTTCGTGATGCGGATCGTGATGTGGTTTGGCTGGCCGGACCTTCCGTCCCCTCTGTCGCGTTGGCGCGGCGTGCCGGTCGAGCGCGCTTTGATCGCATTCGCATTGACCCTGGTACCGATCGCGCTGGTCTATAACGCGGCCCACAACTACAGCTACCTGGTCGTTCAGTCCCAGGGCCTGATCCCGCTGCTGGCGGATCCCCTGGACCGCGGTTGGCATCTCCTGCCGACGGCCGGCTACCAGCCCAGCTTCCTGCTCGCGGGAGCGGCGGTCGTGTGGTACGTGCAGGTGGTCCTGATCGTGCTCGGGCATGTCATCGCCGTGCAACTCGCCCACCTGCGGGCGGGAGAGAGGTTCAAGGACGCCTCGCATGTCCTGCTGAGCCAGTACCCGATGCTGGCGTTGATGGTCCTCTACACGATGACGAGCCTTTGGATCCTGGCCCAGCCGATCACCCGCGAACTCTGAAATGCGTCGTTCGGCTGCGCTTGCGGCGCAAATGACAAATCCGTGCGGGCGGATCAGGCTCCGGCAGCCGAATTGGTGCGGCCACGGACGGCCCAGGCCCTGCAGGTGAGCGTGATCGATCCGTCACTCGCGATCGGAAGGCGAGCGCGAACCATCTCTTGCAGCCTTGCCTGACGTTCCCCTGGAAGCGACGCGAGGTACCCCGGTGCCGGTGCCTCGCCGCTGAGGAAGGGCGTCCAATACTCGTTGAAATCCGCGAACCGATCGGTGACCTCGATCGGCCGCGTGACCACACCGGCCAGATTTGCGGTCTCAAAGGCTGACCTCAGAGCGGCAGGCGCACAGATTGGAAAACGGATGCCTTCATCCTTGCTGCGGGCCGCGGGATCCTCCTCCACGGCGGCGTCCCAGAAATGACGCATCATCGCCATCCCGTCGGCGTAGTCCCAGACGTACGCCGCAATCAGACCTCCCCGCGCGGTGGCTTGAGCCGCCGCATGCAGAGCGTCGACCGCGTTGGGCACGAAATTCAGGACCAGCCCAGAGACAACGGCGTCGGCGACCACGTCCAGGGACAGGACCGCCTGGTCGGTTCCGAGACGGAACTCGACCCGCGGGTCTGAGATCGAGGCGCGGGCGTGGTCGAGGTAGCCTGGAGCCGGGTCAAGCGAGACGACCTTGCCTGGTGCCCCCAGCTGCAGGATTGAGCGTGTCAATTCTCCCGTGCCGCAGCCGACATCGATCCACGTTCCGCCGGCGGGTACGTCAAGCCAGGGGATGAACTGAGCTGCCACAAGGCGGCTCCAGCGGCCGACGTAGCCATCGTAGGCCGCACCGCCGGACCAGCGGAACTC
>JAYUBK010000070.1:0-7668 GCA_043740835.1 Chloroflexota bacterium | reverse complement strand
ACGAACGCGTCGACGAGGGTGGTGACGGTCCTTTCGTATTCGCGGTACTCGGGCCAGACCTCGCTCGAGATCGACACGACCGCGGACGGGTACTCCTCAAGGAGGATCTCCCGCAGCCGCTGTTCATGGGCTGCGTTGGCATATGAGTGGAGGAGACAGATTCCGATCGACTGGACGCCTGCCTCGGCAAGCGCGCGGGCGCAGGCCCGGGCGCCCTCTTCATCGAGGGGCGCCTGCACGTCGCCGTGGAAGTCGAGCCGCTCGTCGACCTCGAAGATCCTCTCGAGAGGGACGATCGCATCCGGCTTCACCCAGAAATAGGAGTTGCCATACCCATCGGGGACGCTCTGGCGGGCGATCTCGAGAACATGGCGGAACCCGCGCGTTGTGATCAGGGCCAGCGAGCTGAAGCGCTCCTCGAGCATGGCGTTGGTCGCCACCGTGGTGCCATGGGCCACCGAACTGATGGCCGGGCCGCCGGCCCGGGTCAGGAGCTGGCGGACACCTTCGACGAGCGCGCGAGCCGGGTCGTCGGGCGTGCTCGGCACCTTGAGCTGGAGTGCGCGGCCGGAGTCCTCGAGCAGGACGAGGTCGGTGAAGGTTCCGCCGGTGTCGATGCCGATCCGGGCCATTCCGCGGAAGGTTAACGCCGTCCTCGGCGTCGCCCACTTCTGCGCCCCGTGGTGGCATCCTTGTGCGCGCTCAGTTCGGGGCCGCCCGACCGCGCCAAGATGTGAGGCCACGATCTGAGGACAAGATCGGAGCGCCGGTCGTAGTTCGTCGACGAATGAACCCGTTGGGAGGGCAGGCATGAAGTGTGACCATTGCGGGAATGACGTCCCCGAGGGCGTCTTCTGTACGCGCTGCGGCGCGCACCAGGGGACGACCACGGACTTCGGGGACGCCAGGACCCGCCAGCATCGCTACGCCGCCCACCCGGGCGAGCACGTGGCACATCCGGGCGTCTTCACAACGCTCTTCCCCCATCTCGGCCACCACAAGATGCACGAGTTCAGGTGGGCCTTCATCGCCGGCGTCGTCGGCATCTTCCTTCTCTACCTGGTCAACCTGATCACGGCGGCCGTACTGGTCGGCGCCTTCCTCGTCCCGGTTCTCTACCTCCTCTACCTCTATGAGGCGCAGGTCTACAAGGACGAGCCCTTGAGGGTCGTCGGCTTCACTTTCGGCGGCGGCCTCGTCGTCGGCCTCATCGTGACCGTGGTCGCCGACAACCTGATCAACCCGATCACCGCCGGAGGCGGGATCTCCGGCATCGTCGACCTCGGCACGCTCGTCGGTCTCGCCGTCGTCCTTCCCATCGTCCAGGAGATCCTGAAGCCGCTTCCAGCGATGATCCTGCGGGGCCGTGAGGGCTTCACCGAAACTGTCGACGGCCTGACTTTCGGCGTCGCCGCCGGCGTCGGGTTCGCCCTCGCCGAGACGCTGATCCAGTTCTCGGCGGTCTTTACGCAGCCGACCTTCGCCGGCAACCCGGGCAACTGGATCTTCCAACTCATGACTCTCGCGGTGCTCAACCCGCTCCTGCAGGGAAGCTGCACCGGCGCGATCGTCGCAGCCATCTGGGCCTCGAGCCGCCGCGGCGGGTTCCATGGCCTCCACATCGGCGGGATCGTCGTCGCGATCGCCGGCCACGTCGCCTTCGCTCTCGGCACCGAACTGCTCCACAATGCGGGCTACGGCCAGTTCGTCGCAGTCGTCTGGCAGACGATGATCGTCGCCGCGCTTCTCATCTATATCCGCTATCTGCTGCATCACGCTCTCCTCGAGGAGGCCGCCCACATGGGCTATTCCGAGACGGTGTGCCCGAACTGCCACAAGCATGTCGTCGCCTCCGGTTTCTGCCCCAGTTGCGGGATGGCCCTGACGGCCGCCGGCCACGCGACCAAGAAGGGGCGGGCCGCGGTGCAGGGTGCCGACGCCACCACGGAGGGAGCCTAGTCATGCCCGTCGGTTGTCCCACCTGCGGTACTCAGAACCCTGACGGTTCTCTGTTCTGCCAGAACTGCCGCACCCCACTCATGGCACCGCCCGTCGGCTCGACGCCGACGGCTCCACCGCCGCCCTCGGCGCCCCCGCCCGGATATGGCGCGCCCCGGCCCGGGTATGCCGCTCCGCCACCCGGCTACGCGCCGGCGTACGGCGCGGCCTCGCCCTACTACATGCCCGCCGGCATGCCCGCGGGCGCGCCGGCACCCGTTCACCGCACCCCGACGGGGCTGGTCATCGGCGCCGGCATCGCCGCTTTTGTCCTCCTCGCCATCCTCGCCGTCGTGGTCGCCTTCATCGTCGGCAGCAGGAGCACCGGCGACCACGTCGCGCCGACTCCCCCGCCTACGAGCGCGCCTCCCACAATCGCCCCTACGACCACACCCGGCAGCTCGCCCGGGACCAAGCCGTCGCCGTCCCCGACTCCGACCGGCAAGCCGACACCGACCACCGGCGGCATCGAAACCAACAACTTCACCATGGGCCTCGCACCGGGGTTCAGGAAGGTCAAGTCGGATACGGTCACGGCCCTGGTTGCAAATGAGACCGGCAGCATCTTTGTATCGGCCGGCAAGCAGGATCACGAGTCAAGCATCGACAATGAGTTCGCCGGCATCGTCGACAACCTGAAGCAGAAGTACTCACAGGTCTCGCAGTGCACCAAATCTGCCGACTTCACGGTGGACGGCGTCAAGGGCACGATCTGGGGCTTCAACTACCTGTTCACGCCGCAGGGCGGCCAGGCCACCAAGGTCTGCGACCTCTTCTTCCTAGCCATCCCGGACTCGGACAAGACCCTCTTCTACGAGGTCGAGTTCTTCATGGCCGACTCCGATTTCGACAAGTTCGCCAACGGCTCGGCGCTTCCGGAGGTCGCGACAATCCACTGGAAGTCGTTCTAAACGTGCCCGGGCGACAACTGAGATGGGGGGCGAGGCCGGGGATGGCCTCCCCCCATCAACTCGCCGCCTGCATTACGTTTTATGCCATGCCACTCGATCCGCAGGCCGCCAGGTACCTCGAGGAGACCGCCATGCTCGGCGTGCCGTGGCCCTGGGAGGTCGGACCCATCGAAGCGCGACGCCTCACCGAGGAACGCGCGCCGCAGCTGGCGGGGCCGGCCGAGGAGATCGCCTCCGCCGAGGACCGAATCATTGAAACGCGGGAGGGGTCCGTACCAGTGCGCATCTACCGCCCCTCCTCATCGCCGGCAGAAACCCTCCCCGCGCTCCTCTGGTATCACGGCGGCGGGTGGGTCGTCGGAAGCCTCGACACCCACGACGTGCCCTGCCGGGCGCTGGCCAATCGCGCCGGCTGCGTCGTCATCTCGGTCGCCTATCGACTGGCGCCCGAGCACCCCTGCCCGGCGGCCGTGGCGGACTCGTGGACCGCTTTGCTGTGGGTTGTCGATCACGCCGCCGAGATCGGCGTCGACCCGACACGCGTTGCGGTGGGCGGCGACAGCGCCGGCGGCAACCTGGCCGCGGTGATGACTCTGCGGGCGGCCGAGCGAGGCCATCCAGAACTCGCCGCGCAGCTGCTGATCTACCCGGTCACGGACGTCGATCTCGACACCGAGACCTACCAAACCAACGGCAGCGACTACGGGCTCACGCGCGACCTGATGCGCTGGTATATCGAGCAGTACGCACCCGACGCCAGGACTCACCGCGACCAGGAGCTGGCGCCCCTCAAGGCCCGGACGGTACAGGGCCTGCCGCCGGCGCTTGTCGTGACCTGCGAGTTCGATCCGCTCCGCGCTGAGGGAGAGGCGTATGCACGGCGCCTGACGGACGCCGGCATCCCGACGACCCTCGTCCGCGAGGCCGGAATGATCCACGGGTACTTCCGCTGGGCTGGAATCACCGACCGGGCCGCCAAGACGTACGACGACTGCGCAGCCATCCTCCGCCGGGCTTTCGGAACCGCCTGACGCAATCCGGTTTGCGAACCGGCACCGGCGCCGCGACCGGCATCCACTGTTGCGACGACCGCCAAAGCTCGCTACCCTCTCATCGCTGCCCGGTGGAGGCGGCAAGGGATCACGTTTTGCACTGGAGGAAAAAACGTCCATGCATGTAGGCGGTATTCGCACTCGTTTGAGGGCCGCGGTGACAGCCGCGGCGATCGTCCTTCCACTGTTCGCGGTGACGACCGCCGCCTCGCCGACCATCGCCCTCGCGGCGTCCAACCGCCTCGTCTCCGCCTCGGGAACCGCCGGATTCGGAAGCCCGTCGTCCGCGTCGGACATCAACGGGATTGACAGTCCCGAGATTCGGGTCCAGAACGCTGAACCGGCGAGAGGAACGTCCGGGCCAAACGTGGTCGACGGCAGCGGCTCGGCCGCCGGCACCGGCAGCGGCGGCGGCACACCCGTACTTGGCACTAGCTTCGACGGGCTCAATCACCGCGACCAGAGACTCGCCAACAGTGGCCACCAGTTCAGCCTCGAGCCGCCTGACCAGGGACTTTGCGCGGGGAACGGGTTCGTCCTCGAGACCGTCAACGACGTGATGAAGGTCTTCGACTACTCCGGCAACACGCTGAAGGCGACCACGGACCTCAACAGCTTCTACGGCTTCGCGCCGGCGATAATACGGGGCACGAAGCCGGAATTCGGGCCGTTCGTCACCGACCCCAGTTGTTTTTTCGACAAGGACACCCAGCGCTGGTTCCACCTCGTCTTGACGCTCGACACCAACCCAAAGACCGGGGCCTTTGTCGGCAAGGATCACCTCGACCTCGCGGTCAGCAGGACGGCCGACCCGACGGGGCTCTGGAACGTGTACAAGTTCGATGTCGAGGATGACGGCACCAAAGACCAGCCCAACCACCATTGCAGCGGCTCGCCCGCCACTCCTCCCTCACCGCGCTATGGCCCCTGCTTCGGCGACTACCCGCACCTCGGCGCGGATGCGTACGGCTTGTTCATGACCACCAACGAGTACTCCTTCTTCGGCAACGAGTTCCACGGCGCCCAGGTCTACGCCGCCTCGAAGCGCGAGCTGGCTGCGGGAGCCAAGGTCGCGCTCGTGCAGTTCGACACCAATGGCGCCGACAACGGCAAGAACGGGTTCACCATCGCTCCGGCCACGACCCCGGGCGGGGACTACCAGGACGGAACCGAGTACTTCCTCAGCTCCAACTCCGCCTCCGAGGTGTTCGACACCGGCGATGGCCTGTCCGTGGCATCGCCCTCCAGCGAGATCCTCGCCTGGTCCCTCAGCGGCACCGAAACGCTTGACACCGACTCGCCCGGTCTGCAGCTGACGCACCGGAACATTGCCGTCGGCACCTATGACGCGCCACCCCCATCCGATCAGAAGATCGGCAGCACTCCGCTCAAGGACTGCCTCAACAACAACGCCTGCGCTACGAGGGTGCTTGGCGGTCCGGATACCTCTGCTCCCGAGACCGAAGTGGCCCTCGACAGCAGCGACACCCGCATGCTTCAGACGACGTACGTCAATGGCCAGCTCTGGGGCGCGCTCGACACCGCGCTCAACGGCAAGGCAGGGATCGAGTACTTCATCGTCCAGGCGAACTCCGGCCAGGTCGTCAAGACTGCCTATCTTGGGCTCGCCGGCAACAACCTCACCTATCCGGCCATCGGCGTCACCCCCAGCGGACGCGGAGTCGTCGCCTTCACAGTGCTCGGCCCAGATCACTTCCCGAGCGCCGGCTACGCGGGACTTGATAACGAGGAGGGCGCCGGACCGGTGAAGATCATCATCGAAGGCGCTGGCCCGGACGACGGATTCAGCGGCTACAAAGTATTTGGGAACCGCACCCGCTGGGGCGATTACGGAGCGACCGCAGTGGTCGGTGACTCGATCTGGATGGCCAGCGAGTACATCGGCCAGACCTGCAGCTTCGCCGAGTACAACACCCCAACCACATTTGGCAGCTGCGGCGGCACCCGGACCGTGCTGGCGAACTGGGACACCAGGATCAGCGTCGTAACCCCATAGCGTTCAGAAGGGATCAACCGGAGAGCCGGTCGCACGTGCGACCGGCTCTCCTCATCTCTCGGCACTCGAAGGTCGAGCGCCTTCCGCACGGAGTCGCACGGCACGCAACAGGTCGTGACGGATCAACCCGGAGCCGCCCCGGATCGCCCACCAATAGGGACGGAACGCACGGGCCGCGGCGGCATCCGTGGGTTGGACCCGCGTCTCGGTGCTCAGCCGGGTGCCACCCGCGAGCGGATCAAGTTCGAAGCTCATCGCCATAAGAACGAATCCAGGGCGCACGAAGGCTCTGAAACCGTCCAGGTCGACGACGTCTGCCGTCTCACCGCCCCGCAAATGCCAGGGCTGCCCGGCCGACCCGACGACCACGGTGAAAGGCGCATCGACAGGGAGCTCGCGAAAACCGCCCTCCATTAACGAATCGATGAACCTTCGATTCGCCGTCGTAACCTGGTGCGGCGCACGTCCATCGACTAGCCGGGCGGGCAGAGTTCGGACCCTCATCAGAAAGCTGGTGAGCTGTAAATCGTGGATCGAGACCGCATGGAGTGCACCCCAGACGGCCTCGGGCGAATTCGCGATCTGCGTTGTGTGGCGCTCACGGTGACGAAAAACGGGCAGGATGTCGTCGAGCGCTGGGCTCAACTCGGGACCTCCTCTCAGTGACTGCAAAGTCTCGTTCGGCGAGCTCCCACCGGTAACGAGAATGGGGGAGCCAACTCTTGCTCCCCCATCATCTGCGCACCTGCCTGCAGGTGCTTAATCGACCGCGGTTGACGCGGCGGCCTGACCGCCGCCGGTCATCGCCGGTCTATCCGCAGGGAGTGATGTGGGCACCTGTCATCGTCACCGCGGTATTCGCAAGTGCTCGACCGACAAAGCTCGATGACCCACCGGTGAAGCTGATCCCCGAACCGGCGAGGATGTTTCCCTGGAAGTCCGTGCCTTCACCGATTGTCGCGGTGGTACCTGTCTCCCAAAACACGTTGCACGGCTGTCCGCCTCCGGCCATCACCACGCTTGTGGTGGCGGTCGTGATGCCGGTTCCGATCTGGAAAATCCAGATGCCGTCCGCCGGTCCCTCGAGCGTCAGGGTGCCGGACGTCAGGTCCGCTGTGGTGTTGAAGCAGTACACGTTCGGCTTGAGCGTCATGCCGCCGAGCTCCTGCCCGGTCAGGTTGTTGGCGGGATCACATGTCATGGCCGCGATCATGCCGTATGCGACGCCGAAATCCGCGAACGCCGTGGTGGCGGCCGCGTCTCCCTCGTGAATCCCCGCAAGCGAACACGACGGAGTCTGAGTGACCGTGAGCAGGGAGCCCACGTCTCCCTCGACGGTGGAGTTGGTGCAGGTTACGCCGGCACCACCCAGAACCGTGAAACCGACGGCCGATCCAAGATCTGGCGCTTGCGCGGCGTATGCCGTGAGCCCCGTCATGGTGACCGTTCCCGCTGCGAGCATGAGCGCCATCGTTGCTGTCAGAAGTAACCTCGGGCCGCGAACCCTCTGTGGCACCTGAGTACTTTCGGCTGTCATCGCATCTGACTCCTCGTTGAAACTGAGGGCGGGCGGATCAGCCAAGCCTCGCGGGCTTGCGCTGGCCGTTTGCAACCGCCCAGCCCCTCCTCCGCAGTGCCGCTAACACACTCACGGTCTCAGACAGCGGCAGTATGCGCTTATTGGAGCGAG
>JAYUBK010000069.1:0-7668 GCA_043740835.1 Chloroflexota bacterium | reverse complement strand
TGGTCGATGCCGGGAACGCTGCCTCTGACTGCCAGCCGGATCTCGGTTATACCCTGGCCAACCACGAAGTCGACGTCGGCCGAGGTCTCGAGCCTGGTGGGCGGATGGCCGGCCTTGGCCAACAGGTTCGAGAACTGCATCGAGTAGCACGCGGAATGCGCCGCCGCGAGGAGTTCCTCAGGGCTCGTCGTTCCCGCCGCCGGCTCGGTCCGGCGCGCCCAGGAAACCGGCAGCCCCGCGAATGCACCGCTCTTGGGACTTACCGTGCCCCTGCCACTCATGAGGTCGCCTTCCCACGTCGTTTCCGCTCTGCTGGTAGCTGCTGCCATGGGTTCCATCTGCTCCTTGTTTGATGCCGGGGTTGTTACCAACTCTGGCAGGTGACGTCGACGAAGGTGCGTATTCGATACTCCGCGGTCCCGGATCTCCTGGATCTCACGTCTGAACGTCAGGCGACGACGATCGTCCCCTCCATGCCCGGGTGGAAGGTGCAGGTGTACTTGTAGGTACCGGGCTTGGTGAAGACCTGGCTCCACTTGTCTCCGCGGAACATGATCGGCGAGTGCATCGTGGAATCGGCGAACGTCACGTTGTGAATGTTGCCGCTGGAGTTTGTCCATTCCACCGCGTCGCCGACCTGGACCTGCAGAAGCGGCGGGTTGAACGCACCGCCCATCCCGCTGGCATTGACCTCGGCCACCGCCATCGTCTTGCCGGTGGTGACCGGCGCCGACGCCGACGGAGTTGCTGAGGGCGCGCTGGTGGCGGGCGGCGCGGTTGTGGCGGTTGCCGCCGGACTGGAGGAGGCCACCGGCGTCGCCGCGGTCCCCGACGAGCAGCCTCCGATCAGGAGGATGAGGGCGGCGGCCCTGAGCCCGATCGGCAGTTTTTTGATCATCCGGGTCACCGTCCCGTCACCTTCAAGAGGAGCGCCGTGCCCTCGTAAAAGACGTAGAGCGGCACGAACATGAACAGTGGCGTGATCGGGTCCGCCCCGGGGGTCCCGACAGCCGCCAGGACTCCGAGTCCGCATGCCCAGTAGAGCCGGTTGGCGTACAGCCACTTTGAGCTGATGATCCCAACTCTGCCCAACGTGTAAAGCACCACGGGCAGCTCAAAGACGATGCCGAAGCCGATCACGAGCACGAGCACGAAGCTGATGTACTCGTCGACGAAGGGCAGGAAACGAAGGTTGTCGGGAGCGAATCCCGAAAGGACGTGGAGGAACGTCGGCAGCATGACCATCGCGAACACGATTCCAAGCAGGAAGAAGACGATCGTCGAGCCCAGGAGGGGCAGGATCAGCTTCTTCTCGTGGCTGTGCAGGCCCGGGCTGACGAACCACAGGACCTGCTGGATGATCACCGGAGACGCGATGACGAAGCCGAGGTAGACGGAGATCTTGAGGGCCAGAGTGAAGGCGCCTGCCGGCGTCGTGTAGAAGAGGTGGCCAACGCCACCCTGGTGGATCAGGAACTGGAGGACGCGGGCCCAGAAGAGGAATGCGACGCCTGTCCCGACGGCCAGGGCCGCGGCGCTGACCAGCAGGACGCGGCGGAGGGCCTGGAGGTGGTCGAGCACCGTCATCCGGCTGTCGTCGAGCGTGCCTCCGCCCCGGAGCAGCGCCGGCTGGAAAATCGCCATGGATACGCTCCTAGACCTCGGTCCGGAGTGGGTGGACCGGCGCAACAGTGGCGACAGTCGCGACCGGCGCGACAGGTTCGACGGACTCGGACTTGTGGCTGATCTCGGCCTTCAGGTCCTCGGTCGACTTGCGGAATGCGTTGATGGTCTTACCCACGGCCGAACCGAGCTCGGGCAGCTTGCCGGGGCCGAAGATGACGAGGACGACGACGAGGGCGAGGACCAGCCAGATGTGGCCGCCGTTGAGAAATGGCATTGAGAATTGCTCCTTTGAATCAGCCCGCCGGACTGGTTTCGACAACCAGGCGGTCGGTGTAAGTCAGCTTGTTACCGTCGAAATCGCCGCTGCAGGTCACGAGCGTGAGATGCGGCGCGCCCTCGGTGGCGAAGAATCCGTCGGGCACTTTTTGAAAAGGCGTCATGAAGACGCGCGTAACGGTGAACTTCTGCGCGTGTCCGTCGGCGAACAGGACATCCACCTCGTCGCCGGCGTGCAGGCGGCCGAGGTTGTTGAAGACGGCGGGGATTCCTCCCGGGTACCCGCGGTGGCCCGAGATGATCGCATCACCGGGGGCGCCGGGAGTCGAACCGAGCGAGTACCAACCCACGTCCGAGACACCCTGCGGCGCCTCCAGCGAATAGTCCTGGGTGACGCCGAGCGCCTCAACCACTGCGGAGACGTTCAGCGAAGGGATGTTGAGCTTGACGGGCGCCGGTACGGGCGCCTTCTCCGGTTGCGGGTTGTACTGGTCGGGTGCAGCCGAGATCTTGATCGCCGGCTGCTGGTGGACGACCGGCACGCTGTGGTGGGTGGCGGGGGGGGTGGCTGCGAAAGCCACCGCCCCGCCCATGACCGCCCCCGCGAGGACGAGCGCGTATTTGGAGACGGTCGATCCCAACAACTTGACTACTCCTGGTCCTGCTTGCTGCCGCGCATGCGGAAGGCGGTCAGGACGGCGGCTGCGCCGGCGAGTGCGCCGAGGCCGGCCGGGAGAAGGTTTGGCGCGGAGCTAGACGCCGGTCCGAAACCGGTGTTCGGCAACCCGCCGAGGAACGGCATGACGGCCGTGAGAACGTCGGCCTTGGCCATTGCGGTCTCGGTCGCGCCCTTGTAGATACCGCCCTCGGGGGCAGCTCCCATCACGACGCCGATCACCGCCGCATGGCGAGCCTCGACGCCGAAGATGCCGGCGGCCGCCTGCAGGATGTCCTTGTTCTGGATGCTGCCGGCTTGGCCGAGGTACGCCCCGACACCGGTCTCCTCGAAGACCTTGGCGGTCTTGAGGAAGCTGTCCCTGCTGGCGAAGGTGCCGGCCGGGAAGGTGATCGTGGGCTTCGCCACGGGCGTGCCGCCGATCTTGGTGACGGTCGCGGCGATGGCCGTGACGTGGGCCTCCTCGTCCGCCTGGACGAGTCCGAGGATTTCCTTCTCACGCGCGTCGGTGAGGACTCCGGAGGCGTTGCCCTGCTTGTAGAACTCGGCCTCGAGGTACTCGAGGGTCAGCGCGAAGTTGAGGATGTCGACGTCGGTTCCGTTTGCATCAGCGGCCCACGCGCGGGTCGTGCTGAGGAGCTGGATGGCTGCCTCGCCACCGATCACGGCGCCGGCGCCGATCGCGGACTTGGCAAGGAAGGAACGGCGGTTGGAAATCTTGTTCAACATTTCTACTTCCCCAGGAACGGCGTGATGGCCGCAACGGTCTCGTCCATCGTGGCGTGAGCCTCGACCGGAGCGGGAACGATTTTGGTCTTGTTCAGGTAGTTGAGAACCGCGGCGTGGCGGGACTCGACTCCGGCGATGCTGGCGGCGGCACCGAGGATGGCGCCATCCTTAACGAGGGTGACCTGGCCGTGGTAGGCCTTGACGCCCGTCTCCTCGAAGACCGAGGCGGTCTTGAGGAAGGTCGCCTTGTCCTTGAAGGTCCCGTCCGGGTATACGAACTTCGGCAGTGCGGCCGGCGTGCCGCCCAGCTTCTTGACGGTCGCGGTCAGGGCGTCGACGTGAGCCTGCTCGTGAGCCGCGATGGGGGTGATGTACTTGGCGTCATCGCCGAGGATGTTGGCCGCGACTCCCTGCTTGTAAAAGTCCGCCTCGAGGTACTCGAGGGTGAGCGCGTAGTTGAGGATGCCGAGGTCGCCGTCGCCGAACGCCGACGCGGCGAAGGCGTTGCTGATCGGAAGCGCGGCGGCAAGGCTGCCACCGACGCCGACCAGCGTCGCGTACTTAAGGAACGAACGGCGATTCGACTCCGAGTTGAAATGAATCACAGGTCGTCCCTCGAAAAGGTCTTGGTTCACTTGTAGTGACCTCCTGATTCCGAGGTTGACGGTTGCGTGGGGTGGGTACCCATTTAGTCCTTACGTGATACCAGGGGTGTACGGATCACTCCGCGCCACGGATTCCAGAAAGCTGGAGTCCGGAAGATGGGCCTGGCTATGAGGCCGTGCCCTCAGAGGGCTGCCGTGAAGGCTCGTGGGAGGCTTTGTCGCGAACCCGCGTCTGTCATTGGCACGTTACCGACACCTTCAGAGGGCCCGGCGAGAGGACGTACCGCTACCGGCGGCTCTTGCCCTTGAATGGCCTCTCGAACCGCGCCGGCCGGGTGGGGGTATCGGCGTCGGCCGGCCTCGCGATGGTGGCCTGCGGCGCATGGCCGCGGATATTTGCCGTCTTCAGCGCATTCAGCACCTGCTGCGCCATGCCCGCCGGCACTTCGACGAACGAGAAAGTGTCATAGAGGTCGATGTCGCCGATGTCGTCGCCGGCGATGCCCGCCTCGTTCGCGATGGCGCCGACGAGGTCGGCCGGTCGGACACCGTGACGCTTGCCGACGCGGAGGAAGAGGCGCGCGGTCCCCTCGCCGCCCGACGCGGGACGAGGGGTGGGCCGGGCACGGCGCGGCTTTTCAAATGGATCCCCGGCGGGGCGAGGAGCGGCCACCTCGCTCTCCTGGGCGGGCAACGCGGCGGTGGGCGTGGTCGACGCCACCCGGGTTTGCTTCCGCTGCCTGACAGGGGCGCGCTCGGAGGCCATCTTGAACGCGGCCGCGGCCAGCTCGGCGACGTCACGGGTGGCGGCCAGGTCTTCGACTATCGCGAGGAAAGGATCGAGGCCCCCCCCGTCGAGGATCTCGAGCACCTCCTCGCGAAAATTCTCGCGGCGGCGCATGGCGACGTCTGCCGGGGTCGGCAGGCGCAGCGGCTGCAACCTGTGGTTGATCCCACGCTCGATGTCGATCAGCTGGCGCCGCTCGCGCGGGGTCACAAGGGTCACCGCCTCGCCTTTCTGGCCGGCGCGACCGGTGCGCCCGATGCGGTGCACGTACGCCTCCGCATCGGCGGGCAGGTCGTAGTTGATCACGTGGCTGACGTCCGGGATGTCAAGACCGCGACCGGCGACGTCGGTGCCGACGAGAACTTCGGTGTGCCCCGTCCGGAACCTCTCCAGCACGCGCTCGCGCTGCGCCTGCGCGATGTCGCCGTGAATTGCCTGCGCGATGTGGCCAAGGCTGTTCAGATGCTCGGCGACGACGTCGGCGTCACGGCGGGTGCGCACGAACACGATCGCCGAGTCCGGGTTCTCGAGATCGAGGATCCGTGCCAGTGCCTCGGGCTTCCCGTGGTAGGGGACCTCGTAATAGACCTGGTGCACGCGGGGAGCGACCGCCTGGCCGGCCTCCAGGCTGACCCGTTCAGGGTCGCGCAGGTACTTGCGGGCGAGCGACTGGATGCGCGGAGGGATGGTGGCCGAGAAGAGGGCGGTCTGGCGCTCGGCTGGTAGGGCGGCCAGGAGTGTCTCGATGTCCTCGACGAAGCCCATGTTGAGCATCTCGTCCGCCTCGTCGAGGACCACGGTCCGGACCTGCTGGAGCTTGAGGGTCCCGCGGTTGAGATGGTCGATGAGACGGCCCGGCGTCCCGATCACGACCTGCACTCCGCGAGCGAGTGCACGCAACTGGCGCTCATATGGTTGGCCGCCATATACAGACAGGGTCACCATCTGCCGGAACCTGCCGAGGACGTGCAGGGCCTCGGCGACCTGGATCGCCAATTCCCGCGTCGGGACAATGACCAGGGCCTGGGTGGCCAGGACCGACTCCTCCAATTGTTCGACGATTGGCAGCCCATATGCCGCCGTCTTCCCGGTCCCGGTCGGCGCCTGGACGGTCACGTCGCGGCCCTTAAGCAAAAGAGGGATCGCGCGCGACTGGACCGCCGTTGGCACGTCGTAGCCGAGGGCGGCGATCGCCTGCAACGTCTGTATCCCCAGCCCGAGGGCCTCGAATGGGTTGGGCGATTCGTCTTCGGCCATCGCCCCACTGTGACAGGTCGTCCTCAAAACCCTTTTTAATGGTCGGGTGGCGGGTAGGCAGTTGAAGATCGTCGTGATCGGGTCGGGCATCGCCGGTCTGGCCGCGTCACTCGCCTTTGCCCGTGAAGGTCACCGGGTGCTCCTCATCGAACGCGATGGGGCGCCACCTCCGGCCACGGCAGACGAGAGCTTCCTCGAGTGGGACCGTCCCGGTGTTCCGCAGCGACGCCTGCTCCACGGCTTCCTCCCGCTCGCCCGCAGGCTGCTCCTCGCCAACCTGCCGGACGTGGTGGAACGGCTGGTTGCCGCCGGTGCCCACCATGTCGATCAGTTGGCGGTGGTCGTGAATCGCGAGGACCGGCCCGGGGACGAGCAACTGTTTGTCCTCAGATCCCGGCGGACCGTGTTCGAGTGGGTCCTCCGGCAGGTGGTGGACGAGGAACCGGGCGTGTCCCTCCGCGCCGGAGAGACGGTGTCCGGCCTGCTCGGTGATCAGCTGACGACCACCGGTGTCCGCCTGCGTTCGGGGGGTCGCGTGGAGTCGGACCTGGTGGTGGACGCCTCCGGTAGGCGCTCTGGTGTACTGGGTTGGCTGCAACAGCTGGGAGCGACCCTCCCCCGGGAGGACACCGCACCGTGCGGGCTTGTCTACTTCTCCCGTTTCTACCGGCATCGCGACCCCGATCTGCCGGTGGCCTACCGGGACAATCTCGAGTACAGCCAGGTTTCGGCGGCAGCGGGCGACGGCAACACCTTCTGCCTGACCTTCTTCGCGCGCGCCGAGGAGCATGGGTTGCGTTTGCTTCGTCAGGAGGCCGCGTTCGAACGCGCGGTGGCCGCAATCGAGGGACTACGACCCTGGCGCGACCGAGCGACGCCGCTTGGGCCGGTCAATGCGATGGGGACGCTCAACAACTCGATAAGGCGCTTTGTGATCGATGGTCGGCCCGTGACTTCGGGGCTCCTCCTGATCGGCGACACCTTGACTCACACCAATCCTTCGCTGGGTCGGGGCATGTCCCTGGGCCTCGACCACGCGTTCCGGGCTGCCAGGATTCCATGGCGTGACCTGCCGATGACGGAAGGCGCCCTCGATTACCACTCGCAGGTCGATCCGATGGCCGAGGCTTCCTACAAAGATGCCGTCGCCCTCGAGAGTCTGAATCGGCGCGCATATGGCGGCGAGGCCGGAGCTCGGGAGGAACCGCGCGCCGTCCTGCAGCGGGCTGTGCGCCTGGCCCCCGCGTGGGACCAGGACCTCTTCCGCGCCAACCTTCGCGATGTGGGACTCCTTCAGCCGCCTGGCTGGATCGAGAGCGAGCCCTGGATCAGCCGGGCGCGCGCTCTACTCGAGCGGAATCGAGACGCCCCCAGCAAAGGACCGGATCTCGAGAGGATGCTTGCGATCCTGGAGGACCGCGCCTGAAGCGGTCCTCAGACGAACTCGAGGTCGGTCGTGATCGCGATGCAACCGGAGATCGAACGCGCGACCGGGCAACGCGAAGCGTGGAACGAATGCGCCCGCTCCGCCGCCTCCCGCTTTTCGTCAGGACAGCCCCGCAGCCTGTAGTGGACGTGTATGGACCTGATCACGAGGACCTTCTCGTCGAGGTGGACATTTCCCCGCGCGTCGGCTTCCAACCGGCCGCCGCTCGCATCGATCTCGCGCGCCTCCAGCGCGCCACCGAGGGTGCCGGTGAGTCAACCGGCGG
>JAYUBK010000068.1:0-2300 GCA_043740835.1 Chloroflexota bacterium | reverse complement strand
CATGGAGGTACTTGAGAGCCTCGAGGATGAGGTACGTGAGTCCGCGGCCGGGCGCATCGTCGCGGCCTTCGGAGCCGCCGATATCAATTGGCTTGCCTGTGACCGAGGCCGGCACGGAGTGGCCGGCGTGCATGGAGAGCGTGTCCATCATCCAGGCCATGATCTGGGGCGTCGTTCCCATGTCGGGGGCCGGGATGTCCTTCTCGGGGCCGAGTAGCAGCGCGATCTCGGTCGTGTAGCGGCGCGTCAGGTGCTCGAGCTCGCTGTGCGACAGCCGCCGCGGGTCGACGTCCACGCCACCCTTGGCGCCGCCATAGGGAAGGCCGACGACAGCACATTTCCACGTCATCAGCATCGCCATCGCCTTGACGGCGTCGAGTGTGAGCCCGGCCTGGTAGCGGATGCCGCCCTTGGCCGGCCCGCGGCCGATGTTGTGCTGGACGCGAAAGCCTGTGAAGAGCTCGATCGAGAAGTCGTCCATGTGGACCGGGAAGTGGACGACGAGTTCGCGCTTGACCTCCCGGAGCAGCTGACGAACGTTGTCCGGAAGTGCCAGGACCTCGGCTGCGGTATCGAACTGATGCTGCGCCGTCGAGTAGGCGGACACTGACGTCAGGTCGACGGCCACGCCGCGATACTACATCCGAAATGGTCGTCCGTTGGCCCCAGCTGGGGTGGTTGCCGGTTGTCGCGCTGACGGCGCTCCTGTTCGGCTTTTTCTTCGCCACCCAGATCCGCTCCCAGGTCATTCCCCAGTCCGATCGTGTTTCCCGCAATCAGGCGTTGGTGGCCACCGTAAGGCGCCTGGAAAGTGACAACTCGGCCGACCGCACGCGTATAGAACAGCTGCGGACTGCCATCAACAGACTGGAAGGGGAAGCCGCCCAGCGCTCCGACGCCGACCGCCAGCTCACAGACCAGGTCACAGAGCTGCGGGCGCACGCGGGCCTGACCAGGTTGCGCGGCCCCGGAGTCACGGTGACTCTCGCCGACGGAAAACCCGTCGGCTCGGGGGTCGGAGGCTACCTCGTCAACGCCCAGGACATCCAGGATGTCGTGAACCTGCTCTTCCAGGGCGGAGCCGAGGGAGTCGCCGTGAACGGGCGCCGGATCTCACCGCTTTCGAAGATCACCGGCGCGGGGACGGCCATAGTGATCGACCAGGGGCCGCCGCTGGCGGCGCCATTCCGCGTCGTCGGTGTCGGCAATCGCAGCCAGATGGACGCTCTAATCGGCCAGACCTCAAGCCTCGGAGACCTCAAGCTGCGCCAGCGCAGCTACCAGCTCCAACTGGGCTGGAACGCCGGCCCCGACCTCACGCTGCCCGCCTATGACTCCAGCCTTGTCGTGAGATTCGCCCATGCTCCCTGATTTCCGCGTGGGTCGCGCACCGCTTGTCCTCGGCCTCGTCCTGATGGCCGTCAGTGCCCTCGCCGTGGTCCAGGTCCGCAGCCAGCTCGAGGTCGCCCGCAGCCTGGAGACGCAGGACAACACCTCCATCGCGTTCGTCATCGACGATCTCCACCGAGCCAACGAAGCCCTTGCCCTCGAGGCACAGGGCCTGACCGACCGCCGCGACTCCCTTCAGAAGGGAGGGCAATCGGCGACTGTAGCGCTGGGCGATGAAGTGGCCAGGCTGCGACTGGCAGAAGGCCTCGACCCGGCCCGTGGCCCGGGCGTCACCGTGGTCGTCGATGCGAACCTCACGGAGGTCGATCTCCAGGACGCGGTGAACAACCTTCGCATCGCGGGCGCCGAGGTGGTCAGCGTGGGGGGTCGCCGCGTCATCACGGGAACGCCCATTTCGAGTTCGGGCGGGGTGATAAGCGTCGACGGTACGGCGATCCACAGCCCCTGGCAATTCGCCGCCATCGGCGACCCGTCCACTCTCGCCGCCGCGGCTGACGAGATGACGCGAACCCTGAAGGCGGATCCCCGCGTCAGGTCCGTCTCCTACCGAAGCGAGTCCGCCCTCGCGATCTCTGCGGTTCTCAGGCAGCGCCCTTTCGTGTACTCGGTTTCGCAGTAGCGCGCCTGGGAGTCGCCATGACACGCCTCGAAGCCGCCTCGCCCCGGGTCGTCTGGAGACGGGCCTCGAGGGCGTCAATCCTGGAATTGAGCCGGCCGATGTCTCGCCTGGTGGGGATGCTGAGACGCTTGAGGGCCCTCGCGATCGCCCCGTCGATGACCGACTCGAGATCCCCGCGTCGCTTCTCCACTTCACCGAGCGCCATCTCGGCCGGCACGTGGATGGTGCGCCGAAGATAGTCGAGAAGGGCCTGCCCGCGCTCCTGCAGAGC
>JAYUBK010000067.1:0-7706 GCA_043740835.1 Chloroflexota bacterium | reverse complement strand
AGATGGTCCGCCTGGCGTAAGCCACAGCTGAAAAGGAAAACGGCTTTCCCACCGCAACGGCGGAGACGGGGAGCCGTTCTCTTTTTGCCCTGAAAGAGATGCGTGGAGGTGGATGGATCTCGGGCTAGCGGCGGGGACGTCGCTGACGAGCCCGTGCCGGCTTCGGGGGGGCCATCTCGTCGGGCACGATCCTGACTCCCTTGCGCTCGAGGTCGGCGACGAGCCGCTGGGCCGTCTGACTCATGCCGTCGAGCTCGACCTCGGGGCCGGCCCGGTCCAGGGTCAGGGGACCGACGGGAGGGACGATCGAGGCCGGGCGCCGCGAGAGCCAGAGCCAGACCGCGGCGCCGCCGGCAGCGGCACCGACCACGAACGCCAGCACCACCCAATAGAGCATCGCGACCAACGGTACCTCACGACCTGCTTTTCTATCGGCTCTCGGGTCCGAATGTCAGCGAACGCTCTCGTCCCCTCCAACATCACCGGGGACTGCCGCGGAATTCAGACCGCGCGCACCAAAGCCGCCTCGAGGCTGGGGAGGAGCACCGACTTCTCTCGGTCGTCAGACCTCACGGAGATCGTCCGACCACCCCCGAGATCTCAGACCGTTCCGGTTTTCAGGCCCGCAGCCGGCTTGGCTGCTGTAGGTCAGGCAAACGTGGCCTGGTAACTCGGCAGGCCGGCCCTAGCTGCGAGCTGTCACTGGCGCGTCACAAGAGTTTTTTACTTTGTTGTCGTCGCTGCTCGCCCAGATAGGCAGCCATGGGACGAGCTAATGAGCCGGCTGCCACCACACGGAAGGAGCCAGAAGTTGCATCGTACAAACACGTCCATAGCAGTGTTGAAGAGAGGCGGGTTAATCTCGATGGCGGCACTAATCCTGGGGGTATTGGCGCTGGTTGTTGTGTCGCTTGCACGACCGAGCACGCTCCCTGCTCGAGCCGACGACGACACGGCCCTCCTGAACCCCGACAAGTTCTTCGTCAAGAATCTTGTACAGGTCGATCTCCGGCATGATCTGGCGCGCTTTCCAATTCACAAGGGCACCTTTAAGGGTAAGACCTATTGGTTCATTCTCACCGAAGCATCGGACTTCGGAATTGCACGCGACCTCAACGTCAATTTCGCTCCCAAGCTCGCCAACCTGGCCATCGGCTGCCCGCAATGCGTGCAGACGGTGACTCTCACGACGTCAGGCAACAATAAGTTTGGAGACGCGGTCGTCAACTTCCAGGGCGGTGTTGATTTCAGCCCAACTCGCAGACTGGTAGCGGGGCCGACGGGTTTCCCGCCGGCGGTTGCCGAACCGGGAGCCATCGGTGACGCGAACTACAGCCCGTTCATCCGAATTCAGGGGTCGGAGGTCATCTACAACGCACCTATCGTCGCGTCTGGCGACGGCCCCTTCGACGTCGACACGCACACCAACACGGGAGATCGCGTTCTGGCGATACAGCTGGCTCCGCCGGCACCTCCCGGCCAGTTCAGGCAGTCCACGGCCGACCTTCTGATCGTCAATGGCTTCGCGGCGGGCCAGCCGATCATCTACACGAGCACCGATTCATCAATCGCTCTGGCCGCGACCATCGAGCGCGCGACATTCGTGCCGCGGTTGCAGGATGCTCCGTTTCTGGGCGGCGACGACACGCTGGGTTCAGCTCGTGAGCGCATCTTCATCTTCGCCAACGGGCAGACCGGAGCGGAGAACAGGCAGGCGCAGGGACTCAATCATGTGATCCTGGACGGCCATGCCTCAGAAGATGCCAGCCTTAGCAACACGGCGCTGCTCGAAGCGCTGCACAACAGTGGCGACGCTCTCAACGTCCTTGGCGATATCCCCTCCCTTGCCGATCCTCGCCACGCCAATGCCTACAGCCCGCTCTGGGATGCCCAGCTCGGCGAATGGACCAAGAAGGCAGTCGACGAGGGTTTGAACAAGCGCCAGACGGACGAGAACCAGATCCTGAACCTGGTTGCTCAGCACCCCGATCTGCTTACCGGCCCGGGTGGTGCTCCGTATGGATCGGTCGGATTCGTCATCAACTGTCCGATCCTCGCATTCACCGACAAACTCCCCGCGACAGATCACGTGTCACTCGTTCCCGGCGCGCAGGGCTGATCGGGATCGTTCGTAGCAAGGACCGGCGCCAAGGCGCCGGTCCTTCGCGTGCCGACGGGCACTGTGAGCGCAGATCCCGAAGCACGGCCGTGAAAAGCTCATTTGTTGCCTGCGATTGAAGGGCGTCGTCCTCGGTGGGGGACGATGCCAAGCTCGAGAGCGAAGCTGAGCCGCGTCAACGATGATGAAAGACCCGGTACCCCTCAGGACAAATGTCCCATTTACGCAACCTTAAGATTTCCTTAACTTGCCCTTGATTCGGGAAAGGGCGGGCCGAAGCAGTCGATCGGCTGCATCCGCGTACCCGGTAGGGAACGGGATCACCCCCATGCGCCTCTGCTTCATCCTCGAGGAGCTCTACCAGAACGACGAGATGCCGATGTCCGTGGCCACGCACGTTCGCGGCCTGGGCCACACGGTGGACATCCTCGAACCGCATGCCTCCGTGACCGAATTGGGAGGCCGTCGGGACCACCCGTACGACGCGTACGTGCTCAAGACGGCCCCCGATGGTCCGGGCTTGAGCATCCTGGAGTCCGCCGGGGCGGCCGGGGTCCCGACCATGAACCCCTGGCGCTCGATCCGGCTGGCCCGGGACAAGGCTGTCGCGGTGGCTGTGGCGCGGGCCAACGGCCTGCCGATGCCGCGCACCTTTTTGGTCAACTCACCCGAACTATTGGCCCTCATCGAGCGCCGGCACTATCCACTCGTCGTCAAACCGTGCGATGGGGGCGGGGGGCGGGCCGTCTATCGCGTAAATCATCCAGCTGAACTGGCGGATTTGGGCCTGCCTGGCCGCGGACGTTACCTCGCCCAGACCTACGTGGAGAATGCCGGCTTTGACGTCAAGGTGTACAACACGGGCCGCGAGGTCTTCGCCGTCAGGTGGCCTTCGCCACTCCATGACGACCTTTTGGTCACGCCCGAGCTGCTTCCGGTCAGCGACGGGCTCCGCGAGATCACTTTGGCCTTCGGCAGTGCTTTCGGGCTGAAAATCTACGGCGTCGACCTGCTGGCGACCGCGCGCGGCTGGGTCGCGGTGGATGTCAATGACTTTCCGAGCTTTCACGAAGTTCCCGACGCCGTCGGTCGCGTCGCATCCAGCATCTTGGAGATTGCCGGAGCCACGCCGCGGTTCTCGGGCGACGGTCAGCGCCGCCCTCCGAGATTCAAGCGCCTGGAACGCGATCTGCCCCTGGCCGCAGGATCGGCGCCGGTCTGACTAAAGTGGAGATCGCCCTCATCACCGACCGGCCGGAGCACCCCGTGATGTCGGCCGTGGCTGCGGTCCTCGGCAGCAGCCATCGGGTGCGCGTCATCGACTCAACTGATGCAGCCTCGCTGGGCCTGATGATCGACCTCGAGCTTCGGCAACCGGCGGATCTGTACCTGCTGAGGTCGCACGTGCCAGAGGTGGTCGCGATGATCCAAAGGCTCGAACACGCCGGCGCCCAGGTCGTGAACCGATCCCGCCCCACCGCCCTCTGCAGTGACCGCTTCGCGCTTGACGGTCTCCTCGGTGCGGCAGGTCTGCCCCTGCCGCGAAGCTGGTGCGCAGCGGCCCTGGGGGAGGCGGCGGCAGGAGCCGTCGGCGCCGTGTTGCCCTTTCCGCTGGTGGTGAAGAGCCGCTGGAGCAGGCGCGGCGACCTTGTTCGCAAGGTGCGTTCACGGGCCGATTTGGTGAACTTGGCGGCGGAGAATCCCGGCGAGGCGGTGATCCTCCAGGAGTTCATAGTCGGCGATTCCCTCGACCGCAAGCTCTATGTGGTCGACGAACTGGTGCTGGCGGTGGAGTGCGATTCGCCCCTGACGGCGGGGGGACGCGGAGCACGCAGGCAGGTCGAGGTCGAGCCGGAGTGGAGTCGACTTGCCCTGGCCACCGGTCGGGCCCTGGGTCTGCGTGTCTTTGGGGTGGACCTGGTCCTCTCTGAGCGAGGGCCCAGGGTGGTTGACGTGAACGCTTTTCCCGGCTTCCGAGGTGTGCCGCAGGCGCCCGAAGTTCTGGCCCGAATGGTCGAGCGGACCGGAACCGAATTGGAGGTCACGGCGTGATGTCACAGAGGCAGAACCTGGGTGACCTACCGGCCATCGCGTGCAGCATCGGCCGCCGCGCCGGCGTACTTCCGGCGGGTCCCGGACCCTCCTTTGCCATCCAGGCGGTCCGGAGCAAGCCTGGCCGTGGACTGGCCGTATCGCTTGTGGCCAAGGCCGCCGGCGCGCTGCTGGAAGATCAATTCCTGACCCTCAAAATGGGTGAACAGGCCCTGGTGGGCGGTCGGCTTCGATTCGGCGTTCGCGAAACCGAGAGGACGCCCGTGCTCAATTCCAGCCCGGGCATGGCCGAGGCTCCCGACCTTTCGCTCCATCTCGAGGTTTTCCCCGCCGACGCTCTGTTCCCGGCCCTCGTGCGATGCCTCGACCCCAGGCCGGGGGCGGCCCTGCATCGGGCTCTTCAGGATGCGGGCAAGGCCCACCTGGGCGACCCCTGCTGGATGGTGGCCTCCGTCCACGGACGGCCGCTTCGCTACAAGCACGGTAGCCGGTGTGTGATCGCGTACCTGTTGACCGGCGCCGACGGGCGAATTGTCACCGTCGTTGGCAAGGCCTACGCGGAGCGCGAGCGAGCAGCCCTCGTGCATCAGAGTGTGGGGATGCTTCGAGAGCAACTCGGCGGCACGAATAATCCGCTTCCCACGTCGCTCGGGATCGTTGGGCCGTTGGGCCTGACCCTCACCGAGGCCGTCATGGTCAGCGGTCTCGGCGCGACCCTGGCCTCGAGTTGGCGGCCTCGTCCAGCCGGCTCGCCGCACTTTCTGCTGGCGGATTGTGACCGACGCGCGGCCCGGCTCGCCGGTGAGGCGCTGGCCCGGCTGCATGGCGCAGCGCCCCTTTCCAGTGAGCTTCCCCAGCGCGGCGGGTCCTCGGAAGCCCTCAAGGTTCGGACGAGGGCGGAACGGTTGATCGCCTGGCAGCCCAACGCTGCCCCCGGTCTGGGGAGGGTGAGTCGTGGCATCGCGTGCCGACTGGAAGCGGCGGTCGTCGACCGGCAGGTGGTGGCGCATGGAGGCTATAAGCGTGCGCAGCTGGTCCAGACTGCGGGCCGTCTCTTTGTGACCGATCTCGACGGAATCTGCCTGGCCGATCCCGCGCTCGATCTGGGCTGCTTCCTGGCCTACCTGCGGCCCACGCGACTGTTCGCAGGGCGGCAACGCTGCAGGGAGTGGTTCGAGGCGGCCGCGGCCGAGTTCACGGTGGCCCACCGTGATACGTCTCTCGCGCTCGGCCGAGATCCCGGTACGGTTGCCGGGGCGCTCGAGAGAGCGCGACTATACGAAGCGTCCCACCTGAAGATTGCCAACCGCCGGGTCAGCCGCCTGAATAGTCCCCGACCGGCCGAGCTCACGGCCGTCTGCGACGAGATCAGTGCCTGCCTTTCAGAACCCCAGAGGTGGTCATGAACCCCATTCGATTCGCGCGCTTTCTCTATGCGCAGTTGGGCGGTTATCGGCTGACCCTTCTCTTTTCGATGTCGATGGCGGTCATCCAGGTGAGCTGCGAGATCATGGCGGCCTTCCCGCTCAAGTTCATCCTTGACAAGGTCATCGACCACCTGGATCCGGCATGGCCCTGGAGCCTGGGTGTGGCGCAGTTCGACAGCATGGGAACGCGCCAGGGTCTGAACGCGGACGAGGTGCACACCTTGTTGGGCGTGATCGCCTTCTCCGCGTCGCTGATCATCATCCTCGGCATCATCGGCGCGCTGGCATCGATGGTGCAGTTGTACTCCGGGGCGCGCGTGGGTCAGAACGTGAGCGCCCAGCTCCGCCGAGTTGCCTTCGACCACGTTCTCCGCCTCCCACTCGACTGGCACGGCCAGAAGAAGAGCGGCGACCTGGTTCAGCGCCTGACCGGCAACGTGTCGGACATCGAGAAGCTGATCATCGACGGCCTGGTCGACCTGCTGGCCGGCTTCCTGACGATAGTCGGCATGATCGGCGTCCTATTCCTCCTCAACTGGCGGTTCACCCTCATCTCGATCGTCGTCGTCCCCGGTCTCTTCGTCATCGTCTGGACCTACACGAAGCGCATCAAGTCGGCTACCAAACGAGCGGCCCACGCGGCCGGTCTCGTGGCGGGAGTGGCCACCGAGGACATCAGAGCGATCGCCGAGGTGAAGGCGTTCACACTCGAAGAAAGGGAGTCTGCGAACTTCCAAAAGCACGTGGAGCAGTACCGCAGCAGCGCTCTTCGTGCCGGGCGCCTGCAGGCGGAGTTCAGACCCATGGTCGCCTTCGTGCTCGCGCTGAGCCTTTTCACGATCGTCGGCACCGGCTCCTATGTGGCGACCGGTCACAACTTCCAATTGGGTGTGCTCTTTCTGCCCGCGGGAACACTCACCCTGGGCACCCTCACAGTGTTCCTGCACTACCTCAAGCAGCTTTATCAGCCGATGCGCGACCTTTCCAAGCTGATGTATCTGGGCACCTACGCCGCCTCTGCCGCGGAAAGAATCGAGGAGATCCTGCAACAGCCCGTCGAAGTTGACGCGGGCCCCCCCATCCAGCGCCGGACGACCCGCCCCTGGGACCCCTTCCGGACACGGGTCTCGGACCTCCGGGGGAGCGTGCACTACGAAGGTGTCGTCTTTGGGTACGTACCCGGGGTCGACGTGATCAAGGGCATCGACCTCGAGATTCGGGCCGGCGAGAAGGTCGCGCTCGTGGGTCTCTCCGGCAGTGGCAAGACGACGCTCGTCAAGTTGCTGCCGCGGTTCCACGATCCTTCGCGCGGCATGATCCTGATTGATGGGGTGCCCAACCGTGACTACGGGCTGTCGGCGCTGCGCCAGAGCATCAGCTTCGTACTGCAGGACTCAGTCCTCTTCGAGGGCACCATCCGGGACAACATCGCGCTCGGCCGGCCGGAGGCCACCGATCGCGAGGTCATCGAGGCCGCCCGCAAGGCGCACATCCACGACACCATCAAACAGCTCCCCGGGGGCTACGACGCTTACGTGCGCGAGCAGGGGAAAAACCTCTCGAGCGGGCAGCGTCAGCGTCTGGCCATCGCGCGCGCAATGCTGCGCGACACCCCGATCCTGGTCCTGGACGAGCCGACTGCCAGTTTGGACGTGGAGGCCGAGGGCGAGGTCATGCGGGCCCTGGACCGGCTGGTTGACGGCCGAACGGTGATCATGATCTCTCACCGCCTCAGCACACTCGGGCACGTTGACGAGATCGCCGTCCTCGACCAGGGGACCATCGTTGAGCGAGGCGATTTCGCAACCCTCAGGGACGGCGACGGGATGTTCGCTTGGCTCCTCGAGGAGCAGCGCCGGTACAGCCCGGACAACATTCGCACAGCCCCTGCCAATGGTCAGGTGCGTAAGGCCCCCGCGCGCAAGCGCTGATCCCGGTAAGGCCGAAACGGCGCCCGGCTCGACGACCGTTTCACTCAAATTGAGGGGTAAGAAGAGGCGATGAGCTCCGAGTTCCGCTGGTCCGGCGGTGCGGCCTACGATGGCTACGTCGGCCGCTGGAGCCGCCTTGTGGCAGCTCAGTTCATCCCCTGGCTTGACGTACCCGCC